>CAMKYP010000458.1 GCA_946477505.1 uncultured Dechloromonas sp.
AGACGCGCACCTCGTCGCCGATCCGCATCAAGCGCGGCCCCGACTTCCAGAGCATAAACACCCGCGGCCTCTATCCGGCGGGCGAAGGGGCCGGCTACGCGGGCGGCATCCTGTCGGCGGGGGTTGATGGGATCAAGGTCGCCGAAGCCGTCGCCCTGTCCATGCTCGCCTCGCCGCTAAAGGCTGCATGAGCATCGGCAGTCTGCTCGCCCCCCGTTCGTCGAAGTAGGAAGCTCATACCGACGGGCTGCAGGCCTTGGCCGCTCGGCCGACGCAGCCTGTATCTTTACAAAAAAAACCGCCCCGAAGGGCGGCATGAGGAGAGGTTCGGGCCTGAGGCCCGACTCGCTGGATCAAGCGGTACGGAAGCGCGCGACGGCTTCGACCAGGCCGTCGGAAAGCCCGCTCAGCTCGTGAGCCGAGCCGGCTACGGCACCAACAGCGGTGTGGTTTTCCTCGATCATCTGGACGATGTTCTCGACACGGTTGGCAAGCTCCTGGCTTGCGCTCGACTGTTCGCTGAGGGCCGAGGCGACATCGTCGATGACGCCGGTGACGCGGCGCGCACCTTCGTCGATTTCGCGGACCGATTCGCCGGCATGGCGGGCCTTTTCCATACCTTCGCGCATCTGCGTCACGGTCGTTTCCATGCTGTTGGTCATGCTGCGGCTGCGCCCCTGGATGGTGTTCACCATCTGCGTGATTTCCTGGGCCGAGGCGGCGGAACGCTCGGCCAGCTTGCGCACCTCGTCGGCGACGACAGCGAAGCCACGGCCCATTTCGCCGGCACGGGCGGCTTCGATGGCGGCGTTGAGGGCGAGCAGGTTGGTCTGATCGGCAACATCCTTGATGACGCTGACGATGGTCGAAATGCGTTCCGATTCGCTGCCCAGTTCATGGGCGCTGGCGGCGCTTTCTTCCATGGTTTGCGAGAGACGTCCGATTTCGGCGATCAGGGCGGTAATCTGGTTGGCCCCGGCGGTGGCGCCTTCACTGGCGGTCTGGGCCAGTTGGCGGGCATCGCCCGACAGGCTGGCGACATGGCTGATGCTGGCCGACATCTGCTCGAGGGCGGCAGCCATGGCCGAAGCGGACTCGGACTGTTCTTCGGAACTGCTGCGTACCTGCTGCGCCGCACCACTCAGTTCGCCCGAGGTCGAGGCCACGCGGTCAGCACTGGCTCGCACCTGGCCGATGGCGTTGCGCAGGGCTTCGCTCATCCTCTTGACACCGTTTTCGAGGCGAGCGATTTCGTCCTTGCCCTGCGGGTCGAGCGTTACCGTCAGGTCGCCGGCGGCAATCGATTCGACGGCCTGCAGGACCTGGGAAACCGGGGTGACGATCGAGCGGGTGATGAGCAGCGCGCCACCCACGGCAACGATCAGCGCGACGACGAGCAGTGCGATCATCTGGGTTTTGGCGGTGTTGTAGGCACTGTGGGCGCCCTTCATCGCCTCGTCATTCAGCTCGTCCTCGATCTTGGAAAGTGCCTCGAGTTCTTCGCGCACCTTGTTCATATCCTTGCGCACAACCAGCGCGATGCTTTGCGCTTCGGTCTCTTTGCCGGCGAGTGCGGTGCTGACCAAGTTGTCAACCATGGCGCGGGCTTCCTTGTTGACCACCATCACCTTTTCCAGCTGAGCGAACTCCTTGGGCAGTCCGCCGGTTTCCTTGAACATCTTTTCCAGCGCATCGTGCGTGGTACCGAATTCCTCCCGCAATTTGGCCAGCCGCTCGATCGCTGCCGCCCGAGCGGCGGCATCGCGGGCAAGCACCACCTCGTTAGCGGCCAGTGCCCGGCCGTCGAGAATGATGCGCAAACGCAGCGCCAACTCCTTTTCCGGTGTATTGACGTTGGCCACCTCATTGTATTTTTCATTTATTTGAGACATTTGATACATCCCGGCACCAGCTATAACGGCAACCAGCAGTGTCAGCAGACCAAAGCTCAACGCCAGGCGCAGTCCGATAGCCATGTCTTTCAGCATAATGCCTCCTCGATCAATGTTTTTCAGCCAAACCTCGTGCTAGCGATCTGGCAGCCTCCAATTATTAATTACTAAAGTAATAGATTGTGATGTAGATACTGACCTCGCCAGCTGACCGCAAACTGACAAATTGGCAAATCCATACAATTTCGATACTTTTTTGCAGTTCTTCAACTTTGTTACATGAGTCCTGTACACAGGTAGCCGACAGTAGATTGCCGATAAACCGATCTGAAGATGCCGAACGCAGTACCGAAAAGCGCTGACTGCGGGCAGCAATCCCGAGCTTGGCGAAATAAGCCATTCATCCAGCAAGCGCTTCCGTATGCCCGGAGCGTCGCTTTTCTGGGTAGCGGCGAGCATCTTTCCGGCACTCAGTCGATGTTCCGGGGCGTACAGAACTCGCTGCCCGTGCGCAGCGTCGGGGCGCAGCGCACCGCCTTGCTCAAGCTGCCCGGAAAGCCACATTCGGCCTTGCTCGTCACGGTCATCCCCGGTAGCCGACGGATGCCTTGTAGCCAGATGGTCGCAGCGCCTGACATTCCCTCGTCACAAACAATAACAATTCTCATTTGCAAGACGAGAAAAAATCTATATGATAGGAATAGTTCTCATCTATAGGAGGTGCCATGAACAGCCTGATCGCTCACGTCTCGATTGCCGCCCTGCTGCTCGGCGCAGCCCTGGTCATCGCCTTTCCGGCCTGAGGAGCAAGCCATGCCATCCCGTGAAATCTGGGCCGGTGCCCTGAGCCTGTTGCTGTTGCACGAAGAAACCGGCTGCATCCATTCGGCGCACAACGCCGCCCGCCTGCTCGACCAGATCTGCGATGCGGACGATGTCGACGACGACACCCGCAAACTCTGCGAACGCGCCAGCGCCCGCCTGTCCTGCCAGGAGAGCCGCCATGCTTGCCCCGCTTAAGGATCGCAGCGTCCTCGCGCGCTCCGACGCAGACGACGACCCGGAAGAAGATACGGAAACCATGTTGCGCAATGCCCTGCGCGAAGCCCGCCAGGCCCTGCGGCGCGCAGCCACCCAAGGCGTTCGCCAGACCGTGGCGCTGACCAACGAGATCAATCGCCTGAGCGAAGAAAACCGGCAGTTGCGCCAGCGCCTGGAAGAACTCGAGAACGGCCAGAGCATCGTCGCCCTCGGCCAGCAATTGATGGCCTTGCGTGCCGAAAACGATGCCCTGATCTCAGCCGCCCGCCGGGTCTGCGACCTCAACCACGGCCTGCGTGCCGCCCATGGCGAATGCGAGCGCCTGAGCGCGGCGCGAGAACAAGCGCTCGATCAGCTGCATACCGGCATCGCCCAAAACGCCCACGCCTGATATCCCCAGCCAGCCCCCCGGGAAACCCGGTCAGC
>CAMKYP010000459.1 GCA_946477505.1 uncultured Dechloromonas sp.
AGGTACGCGACTTTTTCGCCTATCCGCTCAGCGAGCAGTTCGACACCATTGTCGGCAACCCGCCCTACGTCCGCTACCAGGACGTCGCGGCCGGCACCAAGAAGCGCCTGAAGTCCGATCTGTTCGATGCGCGCAGCAACCTCTTCCTGTTCTTCATCGAGAAGGCCGTCCGCCACCTGAAGCCGGGCGGCGAGCTGGTCTTCATCGTGCCGCGCGAATTCATCAAGCTGACCGCCGCCAAGAAGCTCAATGCCTGGCTGTACCAGCAGGGCAGCATCACGCATTTCTTCGAGACTGGCGATGTCCGCGTCTTCGACGGGGCGACCCCCAACTGCGCCATCTTCCGCTTCGAGAAGGGGCGCCTCGACCGGCACATGGCCGACGGCCGCATCTTCACCGAGGTCGACGGCCAGTTGATGTTCCTGCGCGACGATCATGGCGTGCGCTTTGCCGACGTCTTCACCGTCAAGGTCGGCGCCGTCTCCGGAGCAGACCACCTGTTCGCCCACCCCAAGGGCAACATGGAGTTCGTCTATTCGAAGACGGCCGACACCGGCGAAACCCGCCGCATGCTGTACGGCATCAAGCATCCGCACCTCGACAAGCACAAGGACGAACTGCTCGCCCGCCGCGTGCGCCTATTCGACGAAAGCAACTGGTGGCAATGGGGCCGCCATTTTCCGATCAACGAACTGCCGCGGATCTACGTCAATGGCCGGACGCGCCGCCCCGAGCCCTTTTTCCTGCACGACTGCCACGCCTTCGACGGCTCCATCCTGGCCTTGTTCACCAACAACCGGCGCATGCAGCGCCGCGACCTGATCGAGTGCACGATGATGCTGAACAAGGAAGTCGACTGGCAGCAACTTGGCTTTGTCTGCGACGGCCGCTTCATTTTCACCCAGCGCAGCCTGCAAACCTGCCTGCTGCCCGACAAGTTTTCCCGTTATCTCCCGAAAGATTCCGCATGAGCTTTATCAACCAACTGAAAGCCGCCTGGCAAAAGAACAACTCCCTGCTCTGCGTCGGCCTCGACCCGGATCCGGCGAAGTTTCCGGCTCACCTGAAGGGCCGCGATGACGCGATCTTCGAATTCTGTGCCGCCATTGTCGATGCCACGGCCGATCTGGTCTGCGCCTTCAAGCCCCAGATTGCCTACTTCGGCGCCCGTCGCGCCGAAGACCAACTGGAAGCGCTGATCGCCCATATCCACGAAAAGCATCCCGGCATCCCGGTCATTCTCGACTCCAAGCGCGGCGACATCGGCTCCACCGCCGAACAGTACGCCCTCGAAGCCTTTGGCCGCTTCAAGGCCGACGCCATCACCGCCAGCCCCTACATGGGCCGCGATTCGGCCGCCCCTTACCTTGCCTACCCGGACAAGGGTGTCATCCTGCTTTGCCGCACCTCCAATCCCGGCGGTTCGGACCTGCAATTCCTTGATGTCGGCAACGGCGAGAAACTCTACGAGCGCGTCGCCCGGCTGGTTGCCGAGGAGTGGAACACCACCGGCCAATGCGCGCTGGTCGTCGGCGCCACCTTCCCGGCAGAAATCGCCCGCGTACGCGCCATCGTCGGCGACCTGCCGCTGCTCATTCCCGGCATCGGCGCCCAGGGCGGCGACATCGAGGCTACCGTGCGGGCCGGACGCACCGCCGATGGCACAGGCTTGATGATCAGCTCTTCGCGTGCCATTCTGTACGCCGGCAAGGACGAGGGATATGCCGCTGCCGCCCGCCGGGTGGCACAGGAAACCCGCGACGCAATCAATCTGTACCGATAAAAGGAAACCGCCATGCGCATGGACGACTACCGCGAAAGCGACAACATCGAAGACCGCCGGGGTGGCGGCGGCGTTGGCGTGGGCGGGGTCGGCATCGGTGGCGTCATCCTGGCGCTGGTCGTCAGCTACTTTACCGGCATCAACCCGATGACCCTGCTCGGCATCATCGAGCAGACGCCGATCGCCCACCAGCAGGCACCGGCCGCACACAAGCCGCCGGCCAACGACGAATCGGCCCGTTTCGTCTCCAAGGTGCTGGCCTCGACCGAAGATGTGTGGACCGAGACCTTCCGCCAGAACGGGCAGCGCTACGAGGCGCCCAAGCTGGTGCTGTTCACCGGTGCCACGCCAACCGCCTGCGGTACCGGGCAGACCGCCATGGGTCCATTCTACTGCCCGGGCGACCACAAGGTCTATATCGACCTTGCCTTCTACCGCGAGCTGAAGGAGCGCTTCCAAGCCCCTGGTGAATTTGCCCAGGCCTATGTCGTCGCCCACGAGGTCGGCCATCACATCCAGAACCTGCTCGGTATCGCCGACAAGGTGCATCAGGCGCGGCAACGGGTTGGCAAAGCCGAAGGCAACGCCCTCTCCGTGCGCATGGAACTGCAGGCCGACTGCCTGGCGGGGGTCTGGGGAAAGCGGACGGATACCATGAAGAAGGTGCTCGAACCCGGTGACCTCGAAGCCGCGCTGACTGCCGCCACGGCCATCGGCGACGACCGCTTGCAGCAACAGGCTCAAGGCCGCATCGTGCCGGAAAGCTTCACCCACGGCACCTCCGAACAGCGCGTCCGCTGGTTCAAGCGCGGTTTCGACAGCGGCGACATGAACCAGTGCAACACCTTCAAGGCCGCCAGCCTGTAGCCCGGCTGTCCGCACGCGCCACCCGATGCTGCAGCGTGCTTCCGGTCGGTAATATCGACCGGGGCCTGCCAGCCCACCGAACCCCGACATGAAACGATTCGCCCCGCTACTGCTGCTGGCCAGCACCTTGAATGTTTTTGCCCTGCCGCAACACGCCCCTGTTCCCGGCGGCGTCGCCGTCATCGACCTTGGCCCGGCCAACCAGGCCGCGCCGACTGCGCGCTGGGGCGATCAGGGCCTGGCCGTGGTCAAGGAGCAGGGGCGCTGGTTTGCCCTGCTCGGCATCCCGCTCGACACCCTGCCCGGCGAACTGGAAATCCGGGTCAGCAAAGCGGGCATCACCGAGCCCAAAACGATCGCCATCGGCATCAGGAACTACCCCGAACAACGCCTGACCATCAAGGACAAGCGCAAGGTCGAGCCGTCGCCGGAAGACCTGGCCCGCATCGAGCGCGAGCAAAAGATCACCGAGGTGGTGAAGAAACGCTTTTCGGAGACCACCCCGGACACCGCGCTCGACCAGCCGTCGCCCGGCCCGCTGTCATCGCGCTTCGGCCTGCGCCGTATCTTCAACGGACAGCCGCGCAATCCGCACGCCGGACTCGACGTCGCCGCTGGCAGCGGAACGCCAGTTCATGCCCCAAGCGATGCGGTCGTCGCCAATACCGGCGATTATTTCTTCAACGGCAATACGGTTTTCCT
>CAMKYP010000460.1 GCA_946477505.1 uncultured Dechloromonas sp.
GCCTCCTTGAAGCTACCGAACTGAAGAACCAGGCCACGCTGCGAGGCATCGACGATATAGAAGCCGGAGGCCAGCCAGACAATCGCCGCCAAGCCAATCAGCAAGCCAATACCGCCTCCGAGGAAGCGCGGGTTGAAATCGATCTGCGGCATGCGCGGACCGTCGCCGCCGCCATTGCCACCGCCTCCGCCACGCTTGTTGCCAAACATGCCGTTCAGTTTGCGATTGAAATCGCGCCAGAGCTCTTCCAGATCGGGAGGTCCGTCATTGGGACGGCGCGGGCCGTTGCCGCCGGACTTGTCACCGTTGTCGCCACCACGATTGCCCCACTGAGGGTCATTGAGCGACATGAAAATACCTAAGGTCGGGATCATGAATAGTCGGGATTCAGTTAATGTATTCGTTGTGAGCTTCGCGTTCTGCTTCAGTCAAAGTCTTTTGCCGGGCCTCGGCCTTGGCGCGCGCATATTCGGCCAACGACTCGCGCAGTAGATCGAGTCCGTCACCGGAGCGCGCACTGACACGAACGCGCGCGATATTACCATACTCGTCCCGATCGACTCCCGGCGAGGCGTCGGTCAGATCGATCTTGTTCCAGACGACAACTTGCCGAACATGCTCGGCACCGATTTCGGACAGCACCTTGTTCACTTCGTTCATCTGCTCATCCCGCGCATGGCTCGCACTATCGACCACGTGCAACAACACATCGGCATCGGTCGCTGCCTCCAGGGTCGCATGAAAGGCGTCGACCAGCGAGTGCGGCAGGTCGCGGATAAAACCGACCGTATCGGAAATCACGATATTGCCGGCGCCGGCAATCCAGAGTTTACGCGACGTGGTATCCAGCGTCGCGAACAACTGGTCCGCCGCATAGACCCCAGCATGGGTCAATGCGTTGAAGAGCGTGGATTTTCCGGCGTTGGTATAGCCGACCAAGGAGACGCTGAGCACGTCACCACGCATTCGGGCCTTGCGTTGAACCCCGCGCTGACGAGTCAGTTTGGCCAGCCTATCCTTCAGCAGCTTGACCCGATTACCCAAAAGCCGACGGTCGGTTTCCAATTGCTTTTCACCGGGACCACGCATACCTATACCACCGCGCTGCCGCTCGAGGTGCGTCCAGCCACGAACGAGGCGGGTGGACAGATGCTCCAGTTGAGCCAGTTCGACCTGCAGTTTGCCCTCGGCACTCGACGCACGCAATGCGAAGATATCGAGGATAAGGCTGGTGCGGTCGATAACCCGGCATTTCAACGCCCGTTCGAGGTTGCGCTGCTGCGCCGGGGAAAGATCGTGATTGAAGATCACCAGATCCGCGTTACCAGCTGCCAGCATGGCAGCGATTTCATCGATCTTGCCTTTACCGGCGTAGGTCTTGGGATCGGGAGCATGGCGTCGTCCATGCACCTCGGCTGCCACAATACCGCCCGCCGATTCGGCGAGCAAGCGGACCTCTTCCAGCTGATCATCGAGATCGGGCTGGCCGAAGTCGAGCTGAACGATCACCGCGCGTTCGCCGGCGGCTGGTCGTTCAATCATGGGCGTTTCCGGGAGAGAGAAGCGCAGCCCCGCCGGAACGGCGAGGTGCTATGCAGAGGCAGATTATTCGGCCGCCTGTTCCTGCTGAAGGTTAACCGGACGTGCAGGCACTACTGTCGAAATGGCGTGCTTATAGACCATCTGGGTAACCGTGTTCTTGAGCAGAACGACGTATTGATCGAAAGACTCGACCTGGCCCTGCAGTTTGATGCCGTTCACCAGATAAATAGACACTGGGACATGCTCGCGACGAAGCGCGTTGAGGAAGGGGTCTTGTAGAAGTTGCCCTTTGTTGCTCATGGTGTGGACTCCATGGTGGTAGTTGTTATGAGGGTCTTAATGTACCCAAATTTGGGGGGTGATGCCAAAAAATTTGCAGATTATTTCTTGTCTTTGTCGGCAAACGGGTTCTTCGCCGCCACGAACTGGATACGCAACGGCGTCCCCTGCAACTTGAACGCCTCGCGAAAAGTATGTTCGAGATAACGGCGATAGCTGTCGGTAATATGGTCCACCGCATTGCCATGCACAACGATGATCGGCGGGTTGGAACCGCCTTGGTGCGCATAGCGTGGCTTGGGTCGGAACATGTTGTGCTTGGCCGGTGCCTGTTTGGCGACGGCGTCGATCAGGACGCGCGTCAGGCGCGGCGTGGACATCTTGGCCATGGCCGCCGAGTAAGCTGCATCGACCGACTTGAAGAGATTCCCCAGACCAATGTTCTCACGCGCCGATACGAAGTGAAACTTGGCGAAATCGAGGAATTTCAGCTTGCGCTGCAGGATTTGCCGAGTCTGCTCGCGGGTGTAGGCATCCAGGCCATCCCACTTGTTGACGGCGACAACCAGAGCCCGCCCCGACTGCACAACAAAGTCGGCAATATGGGCATCCTGGTCGGAGACATCGGCCTGGGCGTCGACCATCAGGATCACGACATTGGCGTCCTCGATGGACTTCAGGGTCTTGACCACCGAAAACTTCTCGATCGCTTCGAACACCTTGCCCCGCTTGCGCATACCGGCCGTGTCGACGAGCACGTACTTGCGGCCACCCTGCTCGAAATCGATTTCGATGGAGTCACGGGTGGTTCCCGGCGCATCGAAGGCGATGACGCGCTCTTCGCCGAGCAGCGTATTGATCAGTGTGGATTTTCCGACGTTCGGGCGACCGACGATAGCGACGCGCACCGCATCGGAGTGCCATTCGTCATCCTCCGGCTCTGGGAAGCTCTCCAGCGCCATTTCGACCAGCCCGCGAACGCCCTCGCCGTGCGATGCGGAAATGGCATTCGGCTCGCCCAGTCCCAACTCGTGGAAATCGGCCTCGACCATGCCGGCATTCATGCCTTCGGCTTTGTTGACTGCGACGAAGACCGGGCGGTCGATACGGCGCAGCTTGTTGGCGATTTCCTTGTCGTGCGGCGTCAGGCCGGTACGGCCGTCGACGACGAAGATGATGGCATCGGCCTCGGCAATTGCCTGCTCGGTCTGGCGAGCCATTTCGTGGAGGATGCCATCCTTGACCAGCGGTTCGAAACCGCCGGTATCGACAACCAGATAAGGCTTCTTGCCCAGCTTGCCATGACCGTAGTGACGATCGCGGGTCAGGCCCGGCATGTCGGCGACGATGGCGTCGCGCGACTTGGTCAGGCGGTTGAACAGCGTGGACTTGCCGACATTGGGACGGCCAACCAGAACGAGCGTAGGTTTCATTGCACCTCGAATGCGCGGACATCGCCACCGGTGGTCTGCACCAGCACAGCGGAACCCAACGCTTGCAGCGGCGCGCGAACCGGCGTGCCATCGGTT
>CAMKYP010000461.1 GCA_946477505.1 uncultured Dechloromonas sp.
GCTACGCAGCGGAAAACCTTAGCGTACGATTTTTTCCGAATTCTGCGGCGACCCCAAGCAGCATTATTCCCATGCTTCGAAAGTTACTGAGCCAGGCCGGCGTAGCTGATGCAGAAGCCTTCAGCAGTCACTCACTGCGCCGTGGGTTCGCCCAGTGGGCGGGCATGAGCGGCTGGGATCTCCGGGAGTTGATGAATTACGTGGGCTGGCGTGACGTGAAGACTGCTATGCGCTATCTGGATGGGGTCAGCATCGATCAGAAGGCGCGTTTCGAGCAGGGCCTGAATCGGATGTTGCCGGAAACGGCACTAGCCTCGACACCGCAACTACCCAGCCTGCCTGAGGTCGCCCATACAACGATCGAGGTTTCCATCGACCTATCTGCCTTCAACGGTGGTCGGCGCGGTGTCGCCAACGCCTTGCGGGATATGGCAAGTACCTGCCTTGCCCGATTTCAGGCCCAACCGCTGGATGAGGATGGCCGTCGATACCGGATTTCCGTTCCAACACCTTCAAGCAATATCCTGGACGACCATCTCTATGCACTGCTCGACGAACTCCATCGTATTGCCGATGCCCGTGAGTGCTTCCTGGAGGCGATCTGCCGTGACCCGGCCACCGGTAGGCATTGGGATTGATCTCGCATGACCCAGCTTCACGAGACCGCGTATCCCCGCCTGAAAGCGGACCCATCGGCACAGGATCTCGACGAGATTTATACCCTGACGCCCGAGGAAATCGCGTTCATCGACAAGACCGTAAAGCGTCCCATTGCTCGCTCGGCTGCATTCATCTACCTGAAGCTATTTCAGCGCCTTGGGTACTTCGTCCACATCAGGGATGTCCCGTCGGTGATTCGCCAACACATTGTGGCCCAAACGGGGTATCGGCCACCGAGGGCCGATGAACTTCGGCAGTTCGACCGAACGACGACGCGCACCACATTGATTGCTGCGTTGCGACGCTACCTAAATGTTCGGCCGTTGGACAATCAGGGGCGTGCCTGGTTGCAGCATGTTGCAGAAACCGCCGCAGACAGCCGGCATGTGGTGGCCGACATCATCAACGTGATGCTTGAAGAACTGGTGCATCATCGCTACGAGCTACCCGGCTTCTCCACGCTCGATCGGTTGGGCATCCAGGCCCGGGAAAAAATCCACGACGTCCATTTTGCGAGCATTGCCGATCAGCTTGATACCAAGGTAAAAGCCCTGATCGATGGCTTGTTCAAGGTCAAACAGGGCGAGACCAGCAGTACCTGGAACCTGCTCAAGCGGGAACCGAAGAAACCGACCAACAAGGAAACCCGTTCCTACCTTCAGCATATCCGTCGTCTCCAGTTGCTGGTCGACCAACTGCCCATACCTGACATTCCCGTTCCGAAACTCAAGCAGTACCGCTACATCGCCCGTTCGCTGGATGCGACAGAAATGGCGGAACTGAAGCCCCAGAAGCGCTATGCGCTGGCGGTCATCTACATCCGCTCGCAATTTGCCCAGACGCTCGACGATGCGGCCGACCTGTTCGTCCGCATGCTCCAGAATCTGGACAATCAGGCACGCAACAAGCTGGGCGAATACCAACAGGAACACTTGCAACGAACCGATCGTCTGATCGGCCAGTTAAAAGAGATGTTGCTGGCCTACCGAATTGACGGCTCGGATCATCAACGGGTGGAGGCCATCGGTGGCAGCCTGATTGCCGATGTCGATGACCTGGTAGCCATCTGCGACGAGCACATGGCTTACGCTGGGCGCAATCATCTGCCGTTCCTCATCCAGCCCTACAAGATGGTTCGAGCTCAGTTGCTGAACTGTATCGAAATCGTCAATCCGCAGAGTAGTAGTGAAGACGATACCCTGATCCGGATGATGAAAGCGTTGCAGGCGTTGCGTGGCACCCGGCATGACGTCGTGCCGCTGTCGTTGGTCGGGTTGAATGCAGAGGAGGATTTCCATTGGCTCTCCACGGCCTGGCGAAAACTGGTCATTTCCGAGCGCGCCGACGGTCAGGTCGTTGCCATCAACCGCCGTTACTTCGAACTCGCGGTCCTGTATGCGATCCGCGATGAACTGAAGTCGGGCGATCTGTTTATCCAGTACGGTGAACGTTACGACGACTACCGGGAGCAACTGGTTGACGACGACACTCTGCATCGTGAATTGGCGCAGTATGGCGAGGTCACCGGTGTCGAGACGGATTCCAGGGCCTTTACTGAGTCCTTGAAGGCGGCTTTGCTAGAGACGGCTGAGGGGGTCGATGCCGAATTTCCCGAAAATGCCTATGCCGAAATCGTCGATGGCAGGCTGATCTTGAAGAAACCGCCAGCCAGCGAACCGCCGCCCGGCATCAGGGCGATCGACCAGTTGATCACCGAGCACATGGAGAACATCAGTATCGTCGACGTACTGATCGACACGGAGCGCTGGCTGCAATTGCACAAGTTGTTCCGCCCCTTGATGGGAACCGAAAGCCGGATCGAGGAATTGCGCCCACGAGTGATCAGCACTTTGTTCTGTTACGGCTGCAACCTCGGGCCGACCCAGACGGCACGCTCAATTCGGGGCATGAGCCGCAAGCAGATCGCCTGGCTCAACATCAAGTACGTGACGGAAGAGGTGCTGGAAAAAGCCATCGTCAAGGTCATCAACGCCTACAACAAGTTTGAATTGCCTGGCTACTGGGGATCAGGCAAGCATGCTTCGGCCGACGGCACGAAATGGAACCTCTACGAGCAAAATCTGATTTCCGAGCATCACATTCGCTACGGCGGCTATGGCGGTATCGGCTACTACCATGTCTCCGACAAGTTCATCGCGCTGTTCAGCCACTTCATTTCCTGCGGCACCTACGAGGGCACCCACATCCTCGACGGGCTGATGACCAACACCTCGGATATCCGGCCGGACACTATCCATGGCGACACCCAGGCCCAGAGCTACACGGTGTTTGCGCTTTCCCACCTCTTGGGTATCAAACTGATGCCGCGCATCCGTGGCATCAAGGATCTGGTGTTCCATCGGCCCGACAGCAACAAGAAATTTACGCATATCGACCGGCTTTTCAGCGACGACATCAACTGGCAGATGATCGAGACCCATTTGCCGGACATGCTGCGCGTGGCAGTTTCCATCAAGCTCGGAAAAATTTCCGCCTCGGCCATCCTGCGTCGCTTGGGAACTTACAGTCGAAAGAACAAGTTGTATTTCGCCTTCAAGGAACTCGGCAAAGTAATCCGAACCATGTTCCTGCTGAAATACGTTGGCGACGTCGAACTTCGCCGACTCATCCATGCGGAAACCAACAAGTCGGAGCAATTCAACGGTTTCGAGAAAAAACTGTTTTTCG
>CAMKYP010000462.1 GCA_946477505.1 uncultured Dechloromonas sp.
CGCTGACTTGGCCACTGGCTTTTCTGGGGTTTTCTCCGGTTTCGGAGCCGGCTTGTCGGCCTGCTTCTCTGGCCCCTTGGCATCCTTGACCACCTCCAGCACGCGGGCGTTCGGCTTGGCTGCGGGCTCAACGGGCGGCTTGGCCTCGGGTGCGGCCGGCACAACCACGGGGGCCTTGTTGGAGGGCATGACAACGGGGGGCTCGGGTGCCTTTTCCGGTGCCTTTTCAACCGGTGCGACGGCGAACTTGGGCGCGAAGGGTTTCTCATCCTGCCCCGGGATGCGAATCTCCACATCCTGCACCGCCTGGCGCGGTTCATGATCCATGACCATGGGCAACACCATGGCCACGACCGAAACGAAGAAAATCGCACCGACCAGACGTCGGCGGGCGCGTTTCTTGAGGTGCAGCTGTGCGTCGTTGTCGTCCATGATCAGGCTTTTTTCCCGAGCGCCTCAAGCGCACCGGCTACCGTGTGGAAGGAACCAAAGGCCAGAATTCTATCACTTTCAGAGGCTTGCCCCTTGGCTGCCTGCATTGCTTCCTGCGCTGACGGATGACAGCAAATCTCGCCCCCCAGCCCCGAGGAAACGATGATGTCTGCCAATTTGTCGGCCGGTGTGCCGCGCACACCGCCGAGGGTTGCAACGTGCCAGACGTCGATCTTGCCCTTGAGCGGCGCCAGCGCCCCGGCGATATCCTTGTCGCTCAGCATGCCGACCACGGCCAGCGTGCGATCGAAGAACCCCATTCCCGACAGGTTGTCGGCCAACACCTTGACGGCCTGCGGGTTATGCCCGACATCGAGCACGATCGCCGGTTTGCCCGGAACAACCTGGAAACGGCCGGACAACTCGGTTTCGATCAGGCCCGGACGGATAGCCTGCATGGTCACCGGCAACTTGTCGGAAATAGCCTCCAGCGCGGCCAGTACGACGGCGGCATTGAATAACTGCGTCGGCCCGCGCAGAGCGGGATAGGCCAGGGCCCGCTTGATCAGTTGCCCATTGGAGCGGCACCACCAGCGCCACTGCAGGCGATTCTCGTTGCTATCCACCGCCGGGCGCTCGAAACCGAAGTCGCGTCCGATCAGGCGCAGGTCGGCACCGATCGCCGCCGCATGATCGAGCAGGCGTTGCGGCGGGTTCGGATCGGCACAGAAAGCCGGCTTGCCGGCACGATAAATCCCGGCTTTTTCGAAGCCGATCGATTCACGGTCCGGCCCTAGCCAGTCCACATGATCGAGCGCGACGGTGGTAATGATGGAAACGTCCGGTTCGTAAGCATTGACGGCATCCAGACGACCACCCAGGCCGATTTCGAGGATAGCCGCTTCAATGCCGGCCTCGGCAAATACCTCCCAGGCAGCCAGCGTGCCGAATTCGAAATAGGTCAGCGCGATTGATTCGCCATTCGCGCCCGCCTTCTGCCGCACCGCCTCGACGCGCGCGAACGCGGCACACAAGGCTTCGTCGCTGACCGGACGGCCATTCAGGCGTACCCGTTCGTTGTAGGCCAGCAGGTGCGGCGACGTGTAGCAGCCAACCTTGTAGCCGGCCCGATCGATGATGTTTTCGAGATAGGCGCAGGTCGACCCCTTGCCATTGGTGCCGCCAACGATGATCACCGGGCAGTGCTGAACCTGGCCAAGTGCCTCCTTGACGAGGCGGATGCGATCCAGCCCCAGTTCGATACCGGCCTGCCCCCTGGGGTGCAGGCCTTCGAGATGCTGCAACCAGCTTTCAAGCGTTTTCAAGCGGCAGCCGGCAGTTTTTGCAAAAGCGCCAGGATACGAGCCACCTGGTCGCGCATGTCACGACGGTCGACAATCATGTCGATGGCGCCCTTTTCGAGGATGAACTCGGAGCGCTGGAAGCCTTCCGGCAGTTTCTCGCGAACGGTCTGCTCGATAACGCGCGGGCCGGCGAAACCGATCAGGGCCTTGGGTTCGGCAATCACCACGTCGCCGACGAAGGCGAAGGAAGCGGAAACGCCGCCCATGGTCGGGTCGGTGAGGATGGAGATGAACGGCAGGCCGGCTTCCGACAGCTTGGTCAGAGCCGCCGTCGTCTTGGCCATCTGCATTAGCGAAAACAAGCCTTCCTGCATGCGGGCGCCGCCGGAAGCGGTGATGCAGATGAAGGGCATCTTCTGCTCTACGGCATTCTGCACGCCGCGCACGAAACGCTCGCCGAGCACCGAGCCCATTGAACCGCCCATGAAGTCGAATTCAAAAGCGGCCGCCACGACCGGTATGGTCTTGATGGCTCCTTGCAGAACAACCAACGAATCGCTTTCACCGGTGGCCTCATTGGCTTCCATCAGGCGATCCGGATATTTCTTGGAATCCTTGAACTTCAGGCTGTCGACCGGCACGACCTCGGCGCCGATTTCGAAACGGCCCTCCGCGTCGAGCAGCATGTCGAGACGCTGACGGGAATTCAGGCGATTATGGTGCCCGCACTTGGGGCAGACCTGCATGTTGTTTTCTAGATCGGTCGCGTAAAGCACCGCCTCGCACGACGGGCACTTGCTCCACAGCCCCTCAGGCAGGTTGCCGCGGCGCTGCGTGCCTTGCTCGCGCTTGATCTTCGGGGGCAGCAGTTTGGTCAGCCAGCTCATTTTTTCACCTCATCCACACCGCGACGGATATCCGCTACCAACGCCTTGACGTTGAGGCAGGCGGTTTCTGCGGTCGATTTTTCAATTTCTTCGATAATTCGGCTGCCGACAACCACGGCGTCGGCAAAGGCTGCGATACGCGAGGCCGTCGCAGCGTCACGAATGCCGAAACCGACGCCGACCGGCAGGCCGGTCTTCTCGCGAATGGCCGGCAATTTCTCGGCCACCGCATCGACGTTCAGTGCACCGGAACCGGTCACCCCGGCCAGTGACACGTAATAGACATAGCCGCTGGCGATGGTCGCCACCTGGGCAATGCGCTCCTGGCTGGAGGTCGGCGCGATCAGGAAAATCGGATCAAGACCTTGCGCCTTCATCGCCGTACCGAAATTTTCGGCCTCCTCCGGCGGGTAATCGACCACCAGCACCCCATCAACGCCCGATTGCGCAGCCTTTTCGGCGAAACGCTCCAGGCCCATGGCCTCGATCGGGTTCGCGTAGCCCATCAGCACGACAGGCGTCTTATCGTCGAACGTACGGAAGGTGGTGACCAGTTGCAGCACCTTGCGCAAGGTCATGCCACGCGCCAACGCACGCTCGGAAGCGCGCTGGATGGTCGGCCCATCGGCCATCGGATCGGAGAACGGGACGCCCAGTTCGATGACATCGGCGCCGGCTTCGACCAGGGCATGCATCAGTGGCACGGTCAGGT
>CAMKYP010000463.1 GCA_946477505.1 uncultured Dechloromonas sp.
ATTTCGTCCCCTTCCGCCAGCACGACGACACTCTTTCCTTCCTGCTGCAAGTGTCGGACCATGCCGTCATCCTCGAGCCCCAGCCATTCCGGAGCCCCCAGGCGCAGCGATCGCCCCGCCACGACACCTTCCACCCCCTGGCCTGCGCAGGCCCTGAAACCGCTCACTGACTCGATGCCTTCAACGGCTGCTGCTGCGACGATGGCGCGCGCCAAGGGATGCTCGGAGTTTTGTTCCAGCGCCGCCGCCAGGCGTAGCGCGTCGGCGGCCGGCATCCCGCGCCCCTCGCTGTCCGTCACTTGCGGGAGACCACAAGTCAGCGTTCCCGTCTTGTCCACGGCCAACACTGTCATTTTCTCGGCCCGTTCCAGCGCCTCGACGTTCTTGACCAGAATGCCGGCCTGCGCTCCCTGCCCGGTACCGACCATGATCGCCGTCGGCGTCGCCAGACCCAAGGCGCAAGGGCAAGCGATGACCAGTACCGCAACCGCATTGATCAGGGCCTCGGCGACCTCGCCCGAATGCAGCCACCACCCGACGAAAGTCGCTAACGCAATCGCACAGACGACCGGGACAAAAATGGCGGAAATCCGGTCGGCCAAGCGCTGGACCGGCGCCTTGGAACCCTGCGCCTCGCCAACCAGCCGGATGATCCCGGCCAGCAGCGTATGCTCCCCGACACCGGTCGCCCGGCAGCGCAAGGCACCCTGCCCGTTCGAGGTGGCGGCGAAAACCGGGTCGCCCGCGCGTTTCCCGACCGGCATACTCTCGCCCGTCAGCATGGTTTCGTCGACGCGAGACTCCCCCTCCACCACCTCACCATCGACGGGAACTCGCTCGCCGGGCCTGACCAGAAAAATATCACCCGGCATCAAAGCATCGACAGCCATGTCGACCCACTGCCCTTCCCGTTCGACCCGCGCGATCTTCGGCTGCAGAAGGATCAACGACTCGATGGCCTCGGAGGTCCGTGCCTTGGCTCGTGCTTCGAGCAGCTTGCCGAGCAGGACCAGCGTGATGACCGCTGCCCCGCCCTCGAAATAGACATGCTGCGGCAAGTTGAAAACCGTCACCACGGCTGAAAAGCCCCAAGCCATGCTGGTGCCCAGGGCAACCAGAACATCCATGTTCGCTCCGCCGCCGCGCAGAGCCTTGTAGGCTCCCTCGTAAAAACGCCAACCGATCCAGAACTGCACCGGGGTCGCCAGAAGCAATTGCAGCCAGCGAGGCAATTCGCTCCCATGACCGTGTTCGCCGAACATGAAAAGCATCTGCCCGACCAATGGCACGGTCAGCAGCACGGCAATCCAGAAACGCCTGATCTCCCGCCGATAGGCATGCAGCTTGGCGGCCTTTTCCCGCTCGCGGGTCTGCGCATCGACGATCTGCGCCACGAAGCCGGCCTTGGCCACGGCAGCGACCACAGTCGCCTCGTCGACCTGAGCCGAGAGCCGCACCCGTGCCCGCTCGGCCGCCAGATTGACCGTAGCCTGCATGCCAGCCTGCCGATTCAGCACCTTCTCCAGGCGCGCCGAGCAGGCGGCACAGGTCATGCCGCCAATGGAAAACTCGACGACCCTCCCCGATTCCGTGTCACTCATTTGACCAACAGCACGGGGCAAGGCGCCAGGTGCAGCACGCGCGTCGCCACCGATCCCATGACCAGCCCGGCAAGCGGATTGCGTCCATGGGTGCCCATCACGATCAGGTCGCAACCGAGTTCGCCAGCCATCTTGCAGATGACCTCGGGTGGCTGGCCGACGTGGATGTGCGTGGTATGAAAACGTCCGGCTGCGTCGAGCTTCTGTTGCGCGGCCAGCAATTGCGCCTGCCCCTCTTCCAGATGATAGGCATGCAGCGTGTCCTTGCCGACATGCGCCTGAACGCGGCCAATGGGGATGGGCAAATGAACGTGCAGCAGGTGGATTTCCGGTACTTCGCGCAAACAGTCGATGGTCGCGATCAACTGGTCGACAGCACGCAGCGAGCAAGGCGAACCATCCGCCGGCAACAAGATTTTCATGAAGAGACCTATCTTAAATCCAGCCCGACAAGCGCATCAGGCCGAAGAATCCGTATAGTCCGAAGCCTAGCACCAACAGCCCGGAGATGGTACGTACAGCCGGCCGCCTGACGAATTCATTCAGCCGCGCCAGCAGCAGACCGGCGAGCAGCAGGTTAGGCAAGGTACCCAGTCCGAAAGCCAGCATCGCGGCAGCGCCGCGACCGGCCGACCCGGCAGCCAGGGCCGTCGCCAGGGCGCTGTAGACCAGGCCGCAAGGCAGCCAGCCCCAGAGCAGGCCGAGCGGAAAAGCCTGGGCGACGCTGCGCACCGGCAGGAAACGTCGGGTCAGCGGCTGCAGGCGACGCCACAGCCCCTGCCCGGCACGCTCTGTGAAGGCCAGGGCACCGGTAATGCCAAGCAAATAAAGCCCGAGCGCAACCAGCATCAAGTTGGCGATGAAATAAAGAGCCATACGGGCCGGCACCTGACCTTCGAGCCCCATACTGGCCGCACCGAGCGCGCCGGCGATGGCGCCAGCGGTAACGTACGAGAGAATGCGCCCGCCGTTGTAGGCCAAATGCATCCCCCACCCGGCCTTGCCCCCCATCGACATGGCGCCGACGATGCCGCCGCACATGCCGACGCAATGCGTGCCGCCGAGCAGGCCGACGAGGAACAGGGCGAGAAAACCGGTATCAGGCATCGAACGGCAGGACTGAAAAGCAGAACGGGCAGTTTAACCTGCCCGTTCGTCTCGTGTCAGGCGATCAGATCACCTTCGAGTAGTTCGCGCGCTGCCGCCCTTCACGCAGATAACGGTCGAATACCATGGAAATCACGCGAACCAGCATGCGCCCCGGCGGCAACACGGAAATCCACTCGCGCTCAACCTTGAGCAGGCCGGCGCGCTCCATTTCCTTCATATCTTCCAGCTCAGCCGCGAAATACTTGCGAAAATCGATCAGGTGGGCACTTTCGATGCTTTCGATGGACAGTTCGAAATGGCACATCAGCGCCTGGATGATCGAACGGCGCAGGATGTCATCGGCGGTCAGCTCGATACCACGGAACACCGGCAGGACATTGGCGTCGATGCGGTCGTAGTACTCGTCGGCGGTCTTGACGTTCTGGTAGTAGCTCGGCCCAACCTTGCTGATCGATGAGATGCCGAAGGACAGCATGTCGCAGTCGGCGTAAGTCGAATAGCCCTGGAAGTTGCGGTGCAGGCGCCCCTGGCGCTGGGCGACGGCCAGTTCGTCGTCCGGCTTGGCAAAATGGTCCATGCCGATATAGACATAACCGGCCTCGGTCA
>CAMKYP010000464.1 GCA_946477505.1 uncultured Dechloromonas sp.
TGCCGTGGTCGGGGTCGCCCAGTGCCTTGCCGGTGACGTCGATGAACCAGATGCCACCGAGGTAGGCGGCAAGGAGCAGGCCGAGCAGCGGCAGTTCCTCGAAATGCGGTCGGAACAGCGCGAAGCTCAGCCAAGCGAACAGCGTACCGAAGGTACCCGGGGCCTTCGGGGCCAGTCCGCTGCCACAGCCGAGCGCGAAAAAATGCGCCGGATGGGCGAGCAGGAAGGCGACAGTCGGCTTACGCGGCAAAGTGGTCGTATCCGTGGCGGTCGAAGCTGACCGGCTGTGCATCCGGGTCGTAGACCGTGACTTCGCCGGCCGGCCCGGCGACGATCTCGCCGATGTGCCAGAGCGGCAGTTCGAGGCGGGCGGCGATTCGGGCGATATCCAGGCTGAGCGCGCCGGGGGCGGTGAAGCACAGCTCGTAGTCGTCGCCGCCGGCAACCTGGCATTCCAGTGCGATGCGGCGCAGGTCGGCGTCGTAAGTTTCGCCTTTGGGCAGGTGCGGCAGTTGTACCAGCTTGACGGCGGCGGCACAGCCCGAGCGCTCGCAGATATGGCCGAGATCGGCGAGCAGGCCGTCGGAGACATCGATGGCGGCGCTGGCGATGCCGAGCAGTGCTTGGCCGAGGGCGACCCGGGGGCGCGGTTTTTCCAGCGCGGCGACGCACAGGCGCGGCCAGGGTTCGGGTAGAGCGACCTTGCCCTGCAAGTGGGCAAGGCCCAGCGCGGCGAGGCCGGGGCGACCGGAAACCCAGATCTGGTCGCCGACCTGGGCGCCATCACGGCGCAGGGCGCGCCCTGGTTCAACTTCACCCAGGGCGGTAATGCAGACGTTGAGCGGTCCCTTGGTGGTGTCGCCGCCGATCACGTCGACGCTGTATTCCCGGGCACAGGCGAAGAAACCGTCGGCGAAGGCGGCGATCCATGCTTCGTCGACGGCCGGCAGGGCGCCGGCCAGCGTGACCCAACGCGGCGTCGCGCCCATCGCGGCGAGGTCGGACAGGTTGACGGCGAGCGCCTTCCAGCCGAGGTTTCTGGGGTTGGTATCGGGCAGGAAGTGGGTGCCGGCGACCAGCATGTCGGTGGTCACCGCCAGTTGCCTGCCCGGTGTTGGCTGGACCAGCGCACAGTCGTCGCCGGGGCCGAGAACGGCCGACGGGGTGGGCCGGGCGAAGTATTTGTCGATCAGCGCAAACTCGCCGGCCATGGGCTTACTTCCGTGCTTGCTTGCGAGCGGCTACCTCGTCCGGGCGCAGGATGGCCGCGATTTTGTCGAGCACGCCATTGACGTACTTGTGGCCATCGGTGCCGCCGAAGGCCTTGGTCAGCTCGATGGCCTCGTTGATGATGACGCGGTAAGGCGTTTCCGGATGGTTCTGCATCTCGAAGGTGCCGAGCATCATGACGCAGGCTTCGACCGGCGACAGTTCGGCGAAGGGGCGGTCGATGTGGGCGGAAATCCGCTCGACCAGCTTTTCCCGCTGGCCGATCACGCCGCGCAGCGTGCCGACGAAGAATTCACGGTCGGCCTTGGCGAAGCCTTCCATTTCCGGCGCGTAGGCTTCGATGGCGGCCTCGTCGGCGCCGCCGACACGCCACTGGTACAGGCCCTGCAGCACGAATTCGCGGGCCCGGCGGCGAGCCGACTTGGGCGGCGCCTTGACGTCTTTGGGATGTTCGCTATCGCTCTGGAAGGTGGTCATTGGTTCAGTGCCTTTTGCAAATTGGCCATTTCGACGGCAGCCTGGGCGCAGTCGGTGCCCTTCGGCTGCATGCGGACTTCGGCCTGTTCGTCGGTGTCGCAGGTCAGGATGCCGTTGGCGATGGGTACGCCGGTATCCAGCTGCACTTCCATGATGGCGCGGCAGGCGTCGTTCGAGACGACCTCGAAGTGATAGGTGTCGCCGCGAATGACGGCACCCAGCGCCACCAGCGCGTCGAAGCTGCCGCTCTGCGCCATGGTCTGCAGCACCAGCGGGGCTTCCAGCGCGCCGGGCACGGTGGCGATGGTCATGTCGGCATCGGCCACGCCCAGACGCTTGAGTTCGGCGATGCAGGAGGAAAGCAGGCCTTCGCAGACCGGCAGGTTGAAGCGGCACATGACGACGCCGACCTTGAGGCCGGCACCGTTCAGGTTGCTGTCGAATTCGAAAACGTTGTCGAAGCGGGACATGGTTCAGAGCTCCGCAGGAGAGGAAACGAAGCCGGTCACTTCGAGATCGAAGCCGGCCATGGAGGGCATCTTGCGCGGGCTGGAGAGCAGGCGCATCTTGGTGACGCCAAGGTCGCGCAGGATCTGCGCACCGATGCCGTAGCTGCGCGGGTCCCACTTGGCCGGGGTGGCCGGGGCGGTGCCGGTCAGGCGGGTCAGGATGGCCTCGCCATCTTCCGGGCGGTGCATCAGCACGATGATGCCGTGACCATTCCGGGCCAGCGCGGCTTGCGCCTGGTCGATGGAGAAGGCCTGGCGCTTGCTGGCCGGGTCGAGGAAATCGAGCACCGACAGCGGCTCATGCACCCGGACCAGGGTTTCGCCGCCGGCCGGGATGTCGCCCTTGACCAAGGCCAGGTGCGTGGCGCCGCTGGCCTGGTCGACGAAGGCGTGCAGTGTGAATTCGCCGTGCGCGGTGGCGATCGGCTTGCTGGTGACGCGTTTGACCAGGGTTTCCGACGAGGCGCGGTAGTGAATCAGGTCGGCGATGGTGCCGATCTTGAGGCCGTGTTCCTTTGCGAACTCAATCAGTTCCGGCAGGCGGGCCATGGTGCCATCGTCGTTCATGATTTCGCAGATGACCGAGGCGGGCTCCAGGCCGGCCATGCCGGCCAGGTCGCAGCCGGCTTCGGTGTGCCCGGCACGGACCAGCACGCCGCCTTCGCGGGCGGTGATCGGGAAGACGTGGCCGGGCTGCACGATGTCGTCGGCGACGGCGTTCTTGGCGACGGCGACCTGGATGGTTTTGGCGCGGTCGGCGGCGGAAATGCCGGTGGTGACGCCCTCGGCCGCTTCGATGGAGACGGTGAAGGCGGTGCCGTAGACGGTACCGTTGCTACGCGCCATCTGGGTCAGGCCCAGCTTCTTGCAGCGCTCGGCGGTCAGGGTCAGGCAGATCAGGCCACGGCCGTACTTGGCCATGAAATTGATGGCTTCCGGCGTGATGTGTTCGGCGGCCATGACGAGGTCGCCCTCGTTTTCGCGGTCTTCTTCATCGACCAGCACGACCATGCGGCCGGCTTTGAGCTCGGCGACGATTTCGGCGGTGCTGGCAATGGCTTGATGGGGGGGCATGGGGGTATTCCGGGGG
>CAMKYP010000465.1 GCA_946477505.1 uncultured Dechloromonas sp.
ATGCACAAGCAGGCCGGCCTGCTCGGCGAGCAGATCGAGGAAGCTGAACTACGCTGGCTGGAAGTGCACGAGGCGCTGGAGCAACTGCCCCAACCCGACTGAAGATTTGCCGGATCGACTGATCCGGCGGGCTCAGGCAATCAGCAGGCGACGGCCAGCACGTGATCGCTCCCGGACCGGCCACGCCCCGATGAACGCCCCAGGCGGTTGACGCCATGGCCTTCGCCCGAGGCCAGATACTGACGCATGCGATGAACGTCCGGAATCTGGATCTGCCGCCCGTCGACGGCGATCATTCCGCTGTCGCTCAACTGGCGCAGCAAACGGGAGAAATGCTCCTGCGTCAGGCTCAGGCGCGAGGCGATGACCGACTTGGCCATGCTCAGCTCGATCACCGCCGCCCCCTGCACTGAGGCGTCCAGGTCGCGTATCAGGTATTCGACGACGCGCTCGCTGCCGGTGAGCAGGGAAGCGGCTTCAACATCGAGCAGCAGGTGATGGAATTTCTCAGCGATGCACTTCATCAGGCGCTGCACGAAATGCCGGCTGTTTTCCAGGCATTCGATCAGTATCTGGCGGGGCAGAAACACCAGCGTCGAGTCGATCAGGGCATCGGCATGGAACGGGTAGTCCTGCGCCAGCGATAGGCATTCTTCACCCACGCCCTGACGCTCTGCCGCGATGGCGACAATCTTTTCGGCGCCATGCGGCGAGTAGAAGGCCAGCTTGATCTGCCCCGAGACAACGACATGAACGCCGGTGCAGGGCTGTCCCTGTTCGAAAAGCGGCATGCCGCGCTCAAGATGGACGATGCGGGCGGCATCGACCAATCGCGAGAACGCCTCGGAATCCAGGCCGGCATACGGCTCAATACCGGACAAAAAGGCCTTCAGGTCGATCGCTTGGGTAATCAGCACAGACAGCTCCTTTACCGTGCCAGGCAAGAAGCTGCCTATTTGCTCAGATACCGGCAGCGAGTTTTTGATCCATGTCAAAACCATCCGAACGATGACATGGAAATACAACCAAAGAACTATATCCGCATATTCCGAATTGATAGCGCCCATGCTTGCAGGCTGACTCCACCCGCTCGCATCGACTTGTCGGCAACAACTGCGGCAATCCGCCGTTTCGACGAAAAACCCTGCACATTCAGGTAAAATCCCGCTCTTTCCGTATCTGTCGCTGGAGCCAACCGTGCAAATCGTCTGCCTTGACCTCGAAGGGGTCCTCGTCCCTGAAATCTGGATCGAATTCTCCAAGCGCACGGGCATTCCCGAACTGATGCGCACCACCCGCGACGAGCCGGACTACGACAAGCTGATGAACTACCGCCTGAATATCCTGCGCGAGCACAAACTCGGCCTGCCGGACATCCAGAAGGTCATCGCCGAAATGGGCCCGATGGAAGGCGCCCGCGCCTTCCTCGACAAGCTGCGCGAGGATTACCAAGTCGTCATCCTGTCCGACACCTTCTACGAATTCGCCCACCCGCTGATGCGCCAGCTGGGCTGGCCGACGCTGTTCTGCCACTCGCTGGAAGCCGACGCCGACGGCATGCTGGTCAATTACCACCTGCGCATGCCGGACCAGAAGCGCGAAGCCGTCAAGCGCTTCAAGGAACTGAACTTCACCATCGTCGCCGCCGGCGATTCGTACAACGATACGGCCATGCTCGGCGAAGCCCACGGCGGCATCCTGTTCCATCCGCCGGAAAACGTCATCCGCGAGTTCCCGCAGTTCCCGGTCACGCTGAACTACGACCAACTGCGCACCGAAATCGACAAGGCCTTCGCCAAGGCTTAATCGCCCAGGCGCAAGCCTTCAAGCAAGCGCCCCCCTTGGGGGGCTTGGGCTCTCCGCACAACGACCGCTTAATTCCTCATGCATCGCGACCGTTTCTACACCCTGTCAGCGTCCTGCCCCGACCAGGTGGGCATCATTGCCCGCGTTTCCGGCTTCATCGCCCAGAACGGAGGCTGGATACTCGAATCGAGCTTCCACGCCGACGCGCTGACCGGTCGCTATTTCATGCGCATCGAGATCAAGGCTGATTCGCTGCCCTTCCTGCTCGCCGAGTTCCGCGAGCGTTTCCGCAGCGAAGTCGCCGAACCGTTGTCGATGACCTGGACGATCAACGACAGCGCCGTCAAGAAGCGTGTCGTCGTGCTGGTTTCCAAGCAGGAGCACTGCCTGTACGACCTGCTCGCCCGCTGGCAGGCCAAGGAACTGGATATCGAAATTCCGTGCGTCATTTCCAATCACGACACCTTCCGCGGTTTCGTCGAGTGGCACGGCATTCCGTTCATCCACGTCCCGGTGACGCCGGACAACAAGCAGGCCGCCTACGCCGAAATCGCCCGCATCTTCGACGACGTGCGCGGCGATACCATGGTCCTCGCCCGCTACATGCAGATTCTGTCGCCCGAGTTGTGCGACGCGCTGGCCGGCCGCATCATCAACATCCACCACAGCTTCCTGCCCAGCTTTGCCGGCGCCAAACCCTACCACCAGGCCTACACGCGCGGCGTCAAGCTGATCGGCGCCACTTGCCACTACGTGACCAGCGAACTCGATGCCGGTCCGATCATCGAGCAGGACGTGATCCGCATCGACCACTCCGATTCGCCGGAAGATATGGTGCGCTACGGCAAGGACATCGAAAAAACCGTACTGGCGCGAGGTCTGCGCTACCACCTTGAAGACCGTGTCCTGGTGCATGGCAACAAGACGGTGGTCTTCCGCTAAAAGCGCCTGAGCGGAGAGGTTCGACATGATCACCCTCGTACCTCCCCGTTTGCTGTTCGTCGACCTGCGCCAAGAACGCAGCGGCCGGATTCCTCCGCTGGCCGGCGTGGAACACGTCAATCCGCCCCCCGCCGGCCAGCACCATACCCCGGCCGGCGCGCTGGCCATCCTGGTCGCCGTCGACGGCGAAGCTGCTTACGCCGACTGGCGTACCCACCAGCATCCGCTCTACCCAAGGGCTTTTCCGCACGTCATCCTGCTTGATCCATTCGACATGGACCTGGCGCGCAAGATCATGACCGACGATGCCGCCGACTGCTGCGCCATCGACGATATCGAACGTTTGGCGTTGATTGTCGCCCGTCTCGAGCGGCGCCAGAACCCGCACACCGAAGCCGGGCGCGAAGCCAGCGAAGCGGCGCTTTACCTGCGCATGCAGACGGCCGTCGACATGCTGCCCAGCCCCCTGTTCATCAAGGATCGCCATGGGCGCTACATCGCCTGCAACAAGGC
>CAMKYP010000466.1 GCA_946477505.1 uncultured Dechloromonas sp.
GATCTGGCGGCGCATGGCGGTGTTCAACCGGAGATTCCGCTCGATCAGTTCGCGATCAACCTGGCCGCGGTGACGCTGGGCAACTGGGTTGGCGGAGCCTTGCTGGTCGGTGCCGTGTATTGGCTGCTCTTTCGTTGCCGAGTCAAGGCAAGCGGTGAGTCCGTTAAACAAGTGTCCTGCAAAAGCCTATGAACAAAATCATCGATGTCACCGAACTGGCCTTGCGCGATGCGCACCAGAGTCTGCTCGCAACCCGCCTGGCGCTGGAAGACATGGCGCCCGCTTGTGCCGATATTGATCGAGCCGGCTACTGGTCGGTCGAGTGCTGGGGGGGTGCAACCTTCGACGCCTGCATCCGTTTTCTCAACGAAGACCCCTGGGAGCGCCTGCGGACCTTCCGCCGCTTGCTGCCCAATTCGCGCTTGCAGATGCTGTTGCGGGGACAGAATCTGTTGGGCTATCGCCACTATGAAGACGGCATCGTCGACCGTTTCGTCGACAAGGCGGCCGAAAACGGCATGGATGTCTTTCGTATCTTCGATGCCCTGAACGACATCCGCAACATCCGGCACTCGGTCGGCGCGGTAAGGCGCAATGGCAAGCATGCCCAGGGAACGATCTGCTACACCGTCAGCCCGTTGCACACGAGCGAAACCTTTGTCGAGATGGGCGAACGGCTGGTCGAGCTCGGCTGCGACTCGATCTGCTTGAAGGACATGGCGGCGCTGCTCAGGCCACAAGCTGCCTACGATATCGTCAAGGGCATCAAGACACGATGCGGTGAGGGCGTCCGTATCCATGTGCACACGCATTCCACGACCGGCGTTACCCTGGTTTCCCTGATGAAGGCCATCGAAGCCGGTGCCGACTGCGTCGATACCGCTATCAGTTCCCTCAGCCTCGGGCCCGGCCACAATCCGACGGAAAGCCTGGTCGCCATGCTTGACGGCAGCGGCTACGAGGCCCGCTTGAACAAATCCCGCCTGCAGCGCATCAAGGACCATTTTGCTGCCTTGCGGCCGCGCTATCAGGCTTTCATGTCGAACATCCACGGCGTCGACACCGATATCTTCGACAGCCAGATTCCGGGAGGCATGATTTCCAACATGGAAAGCCAGCTCAAGCAGCAAAAGGCAGAGAATCGCCTTGCCGAAGTCCTGCTTGAAGTGCCGCGAGTCCGCGAGGATGCGGGTTTTCCGCCGCTGGTGACGCCTTCCAGCCAGATCGTCGGGACGCAGGCGGTATTCAATGTCCTGATGGGGCGCTACAAGGTGATGTCGAGCGAATTCGCCGATTTGATGCTCGGTTATTACGGCAAGGCCCCCGGC
Organism: uncultured Dechloromonas sp.; assembly: GCA_946477505.1. Classification (GTDB taxonomy): domain Bacteria; phylum Pseudomonadota; class Gammaproteobacteria; order Burkholderiales; family Rhodocyclaceae; genus Azonexus. The sequence continues at coordinate 1,329 of CAMKYP010000466.1, forward strand.
GAACGCGACCCGGCCGTGCTGGCGCTGGCAGAGCAGCACGCGCACAAGAAAGCCATCGTGCAGCGTCCGGCCGATCTCCTGCAACCGGAGTGGGAGGCGCTTTCAGCTGCCGCGACGGCGCTCGCCGGGTGCAATGGCAGCGCCGAGGATGTGCTGACCTACGCGATGTTTCCACAGGTTGCGCCTGCTTTTTTCACAAGTCGCGCGCTCGGGCCGAAGAATCTCGGGGCCGCCCCCGACGTTGCGCCATCCGGGACGGGCGTCGAACCCGGGGCGGCAGTACCGTTGCGCACTCCCGTGGCCTACGACGTCAAATTGAACGGGCACTCCCACCGGGTTTTGGTGACCCCGGTCGGTGCGTAAACAAGGGGGCACCATGAAGCGCATGCAGGAAAAAATTGAAGAACTTCGCCGGCGGCAGGCCGTTTCGTGTCTCGGCGGCGGTGCCGAAAAGCAGGCCAGCCAGCGGCAATCCGGCTGCCTGACGGCGCGCGAGCGGGTTGCCGCGCTGGTCGACCGCGATAGCTTCGAGGAAATCGGCCAGTTTGCGGCGCACCGCGCAACCTTGTTTGGCATGCAGGGCAAGGTGTTCGCAGCCGATGGCGTGATTACGGGCGCGGCAACCATTGCCGGTCGCCCCGTACACCTGGCCAGCCAGGACTTTACGGTGGCCGGTGGGTCGGCTGGCGAGACGCACTCGGTCAAGGTTGCGGACATCATGCTGGCCTCCCTGAAAACCGGCTCCCCCTTCGTGTTCATCAACGATTCCGGCGGGGCGCGTGTCCAGGAAGGCATTGCCGCGCTGTCTGGCTATGGCAAGGTATTCCATGCCAACGTGATGTTGTCCGGCGCGGTGCCGCAAATTTCGCTGATTTGCGGCCCCTGCGCCGGCGGTGCAGCCTACAGCCCGGCCCTGACCGATTTCATCATCCAGACCCGCCAGGCCCGGATGTTCATTACCGGGCCGCAGGTCATCAAGCAGGTCACCGGCGAAACCGTCTCGGCGGAAAGCCTCGGCGGAGCGGACGCGCACATGGTTCATTCCGGCGTGATCCATTTCATTGCCGACGACGACCGCCACGCCATTGCGTTGTGCCACAAGCTGCTCGGTTTCCTGCCAGCGAACAATCTGGAAGATCCGCCGATCGTCGAGGGCGACCGTTCCATCGAAGCCAACGCGGCGCTCGAAAGCATCCTGCCCGACGAGGGCAAGCAGGGCTACGATGTCCGCGCAATCATCGAGGCAGTCGTCGATTTCGCCGATTTTCTCGAGGTTCAGTCCGGTCATGCGACCAATATCGTGGTCGGCTTCGCCCGGATTTGCGGCGCGACGGTGGGGATTGTCGCCAATCAGCCCTCGGTCAGGGCTGGGGCGCTCGACATCGATGCTTCGACCAAGGCTGCGCGGTTCATCCGCTTCTGCAACGCATTCAACATTCCGCTCGTCACCTTTGTCGATGTGCCCGGTTTCATGCCCGGCGTCGAACAGGAGTACGGGGGCATCATCCGGCATGGGGCCAAGTTGCTTTTTGCCTATTCGGCGGCGACCGTACCCAAGATCACCGTCATCCTGCGCAAGAGCTACGGCGGCGCTTACCTGGCCATGTGCGGCAAGGATCTCGGTGCGGATCGCGTGTTCGCCTGGCCGAGCGCCGAAATTGCCGTGATGGGGGCCGAAGGGGCGGCAGAAATCGTTTTTCGTAAGGAAATCGCCGAAGCCGCCAATCCGGAGGCACGTCGCGCCGAGTTGATCGCCAACTATCGCGAAACCTTTTCCAACCCGTATGTCGCCGCGGAGCAGCGTTTGGTCGACGCCGTCATCGAACCTGCGCTGACCCGCCGCCACATCGCCCAGGCCCTCGAATACTTGCGGATCAAGCGCCTTCCGCGACCGCACAAGAAACACGGCCTGGTGCCGCTTTAGG
>CAMKYP010000467.1 GCA_946477505.1 uncultured Dechloromonas sp.
GCCCCCCCCCAGACTGAGGAGAATCACGCCCAACGCCAGAAGTGCCTTGTGTATCCGGATTATCATCGGAATGAATGCCTCGAATTCAAGTTCGGTCTTGCTGTTCGAAACGCCTTTTATACCGCCCGCAGGTAAAAATTGCCATTGGTACGCCTTATAGTCCCTGCGGCTCGAGCTTCAACCAGACGGTAAAGCGGGCTCCTTTGCCCGGTGCGCTCTGTGCCGTGATCCGCCCACCATAACGCTCAACCAGTGCCTGGCTGACCCACAGCCCCAGGCCATTACCCCCAGGTTTCTTGGCCGTGAAGAAGGGTTTGAATAACTGCATCAGGTCGGCTTCACTAATCCCCGGGCCCGAATCCGAGACGATCAGCCGGATGCCAAGCGGCATGTCGGCTTCGTCCCAATCCTCGACGCAAATCTTCAGCACGCCGCCGTTCGGCATGGCCTGGATGGCGTTGACGAAAAGATTGATGACCACCTGCTGCAACTCGTTCTTGTTGCAGACGATCCGCCGGGTCGAATCGATGTGCTGTTCGATCGCAATATCGCCTTTGTTGAGCAGATGGCGTACCAATAGCAAGCAATCCTGAAGCAGCAACGATGTATCGACCGGCTCCAGATAGCCCACGTAATCCTGTGGGCGGGCGAATTGCAGCAGCTTGGCGACGATCAGCCGAATACGCTGGACCTGCTCGTGGATCAGCTTGATTTCGTGCGCCACCGGCTCGGTACGCGGACCGAGGACATCGCGCAGCACATCGAGGTTGCCCTGGACAACGGCGATCGGATTGTTGATTTCGTGTGCCACCCCCGCCGTCAACTGGCCGATGGCAGCCAGCTTTTCGTTCATCACCAGTTGCGACTGGGCAGCCTTGAGATCCGCCACGGCGCGCTCCAGCTCGGCCGTCCGCTCGGCGACCTTGATGTCGAGCGAATCGCCCCAGCGTTTCAAGGAGCCGGCCTGCGCCTGCAACTGATCGAGCAGACGATCGAAGTGGGCAGCCATGGCACCCAGTTCGTCAGCGCGCTCCACATTGCCGACCCGGGCATCGTGATCGCCCTGCTCGATGGCCGTCATCGTCGCGTGCATGCGCTCGATGGGCTTGAAGACGCGCCGCGCCGAAATGACTGCAAACGCGCCGGCCAGGATCATGGCCACCACAAAAAACACCGCCACGACAGCAAATGCATGCCAGCGCGCCTTGGTGAAGGGCTTCTCCAGGAAACCGACGTACAGCATGCCGATACGCTGTTGCCGGCCGTCGAGCAGCGGCTCGTAGGCCGAGACATACCAGTCGCTGACCACGAAGGCGCGATCCAGCCAGGTTCGGCCCTTGTCGAGGACCGTTTCGCGGACGGCAGCCGACACGCGCGTACCGATGGCCCGTGTATCGCCAAACAGGCGCACGTTGGTCGCCACACGCACGTCACCCAGGAACAGCGTCGCCGTGCCGGCGCTCCCGAAAGGCAAGGCGCCGTCGGGATAGACGATAGCATTCAGGTTGTCGATGAAATCCAGATTCTTGTTGAGCAGCACCCCACCCTCCAGTACGCCGATCAGGCGCCCGGAGGCATCGAATACTGGTGCGGCCGAATGAATGACGATGCCGCGATCCTCGGTTTCTCGCCTATCGGGTTTGGCATTGGGCGTCGGGACGATCGCCGTCCTCGCAAACATAGCCAGCCCCGGCCTGATCGACTCGAGTTGCTCGGCCGAAAACACTTCGGTCACCGTACGTTCGCTGCCAGCCAGCGCCGACGCGACAACCGGCCACTGTCCGGCGAGCCGCCGCCCGCCTTCTACATCCATGAAGCGCAGAAAATCGAGTTTGCGCTCCACCTGCATCGCAGCGAGCATGTCGGCCACGGCCGGCGCCGGCGAGCCGGCATGGCACCCCAGGACGCGCAACAGACGATCCGAGCTGGCCAGGCTGGTGACCGAGCGCCCGACCCCTTCGGTCACCCGCTCGTAATAGCCGTGTGCAACCGCCAGATCGCTGCGTACCTTGGTCACCAGGAGTTGATCGAAATAACCGCCGCCCCAATAGGCCAGCGCGGCCATGATCAGCGGCAGGACAACCCCGAGCGGCACCAGCGCCAGCAGCAGCAGGCGCGCCCGGATCGACCGGTCGGGATGAAAGATCAGAGGCCCCAGGCCTGACATTTGCGGTCCATGGTCTTGCGGGAGATACCCAGTCGTCGGCTGGCTTCCGACTTGTTGCCGTCGCAAGCCGCCAGCACGGCCAGAATATGCCGTTTCTCCACCGCCTCCAGCGTTTCGTCGGTACCGGCCGGCGCGTGAATCGCATTACTCGCCTCCGGCTCCGGCCCGATGTCGAACCAGCCGAGAATCAGCGAACGCTCGACCAGGTTGCGCAATTCGCGGACATTGCCCGGCCAGTCGTAGTCCGCCATGCGGGCCAGTGTGCGCGGATCGAGCGCCAGGGGCGGCACGCCCAGGTTCGGTCCCAGCAGGCCGGTAAAGTGCCCGACCAGGAGGGGAATGTCTTCCGGTCGCTCGCGCAGCGGCGGCAGGGTCACCTCGAGAACCTGCAGGCGATAGTAGAGATCCTGGCGGAAGCGCTGGGCCGCCACCTCGGCTTTCAGGTCCCGGTTGGTCGCGGCGATGACGCGCACGTCCACCGCCACTTCCTGCTCCGACCCGACCGGCCGGATACGCCGCTCCTCCAGCACCCGCAGCAGTTTGGCTTGGGCCGCCGGCGGCAATTCCGAAATTTCGTCGAGAAACAGGGTGCCGCCGCGGGCGTAGTAAAAAAGGCCCTCGCGGCTCTGCTGGGCGCCGGTGTACGCCCCCTTGATGTGGCCGAACAGTTCGGATTCGATCAGTTCGGCCGAAATGGCCGCGCAATTGACCGGTACGAACGGCCCTTCGGCACGCTTGCTCATGCGGTGCAAGGCACGCGCGGCCACTTCCTTGCCGGTGCCCGACTCGCCGCTAAGCAACACCGTGGCGGGGGTTGGTGCAATGCGTTTCAGGCGGTCACAAACCTTGAGCATGATCTCGGACTGCCCGACAATCCCCTCCACATCGGCAGCATGGGTGCTGACCTCGCGGCGCAGGACGAAATTCTCGCGCGCCAGCTGCGAACGCTCGAAACAGCGCTGGATCGCGTTGAGCGCCTGGGCCAGGGAAAACGGCTTGAGCAGGAAATCCGCCGCGCCGGCACGCAGCGCATCGATGGCCGTGTCGAGATCGGCGTAGGCAGTCATCATCACCACATCGCC
>CAMKYP010000468.1 GCA_946477505.1 uncultured Dechloromonas sp.
CGACGCGAGGGCAATCGCGAGGGCTGCCAAAGATTCAAGGATCCAGTCAGTGAGGAAATGCTGGTGGCGCCCAGCATCCTTGATTTCTTCGAGCAGACGACAGAGGTGGTCACCACCACGCCGATGTTTCGTGGGCCGGATAACTGGGACGATGCTTGGTCACTGGAGAACCTGCCCGCTTTGCCGCCGCCCAAAGCCATGATCGAGTTCGTGCCCGGCCCGCCGTGGAGTGACTTTGAATTCGACTGGGAAAAACAGGACAACCTTTTCTTGCAATGGCGCGAGGCGATGCGCCCTGTGGCTCTCGAACTGGAAAAATCTCTGGGCGAGCCGGTCTATTACTTCAAGGAGTTGGGGACGACCTGGACGACGATGATGTGCATCGCTTTCTCGTTCTTCACTGGTGCTGCTCGTTCAAGCCAGGATCGGCCTTCGTGCGCTATCTCTTGAAGGTCAGCGGAGCCAAGGATGTCGAGCAACTCAAGGCTGCTCTGATTGATCCAGCCAATTACACACATCCGTTCAAGATGAACAGCGCATTCTTCGGGATGGAGACCTTGTCTTGCCGCATCAATTACCTGCCGCCCGAGGCGCACAAAACGGTCGCTATTGTGTTCTTGACCGAGCGGGCCAGAGAGGTTGCGCATTCACTCCTGTCACAGCAAATCGGCGCGCACGCCTTCATCGTTGCGCCGAAGGAACTGGCGACTGACACATGGGTGAAGAACGCGACACGCTACTGCAGCAAATGGACAGCACTCTATGTGTACGACCGTAACCTTGATCGGCCCATCGAAATCCTGGCATCAGTCGATGAGATGTTTGTGCTTGCAAACGAACCGCCACCCGACAAGAAATCTGGATTCGATCTGATGTTATCCGAACGTTGTGAAGACCTCTTATGGTTAGCAATCAGCAATGGTGTCGACGTCCATTATTACAGTACCGATCGCATGTCGTTATACAACCCCGAAACCTGCTTGCAAAAGCGTGGCGTTCCCGAACGGGTAGTGGCGAAGCAGGCGCTAAGTGCGGCTTTCACCCGGCAGTTAAGGGAAATCCGAATCGAAAACGACTTCGACAGCAGCGGCCTGTGGGATGACGAAGGCAAGATGCTGGGTTACGACCTGCTCGATTTGCCGTTCCCATTGGTCCGGCGCATCGCCGCGTGGCAGCGGAATTACGACGACACAATGAATCCGCCAGATATGGGCGACGAGGCTTGGTGGGAACGCCACGAGCAAGAGGCGATCAGCATTGCCATGCTGCTTCAAGCTGCAGTGGGAGCGAGTCCTGTCGTCAAACTGTATCGCCAGGATGGCTGGTTGAGTATCGCGGACATTGATCAGCCTGAGGGAGGAAAACGATGAAGTTGGCCTGGAGCAAAAACAACAAACCTGAGGGGCAACATCCGAGTCGCGAGATCTCCCGCAACGTTGGCCAGTTGCTCGGAAGACTGGACGAAATAATGCCCTTCATTTACATCGCGCAGTACGGGGCATCTGATCGTGAGCTGCGCGAGCGGAGGACGAATGAGGCGGCCGGGCTCTTTGCCATTGGGGCGCAGACCGGTGGGGATCATCCTGGTGTCGCACCCCGCGTTGGGCTGGTGCTTCCAATAAACCTGTGCCGAGACGAAAAGGTGCGCTCCACATTACTGGAAATTCCCGCACTGATTGATGGCACGAAGAACACAACGATGTCTGACCGGCGACGTGCCGTGCAGGCCAAGCTTGATGATGCCTTTGGCGGCGAGTTGATGCTTGAGGATCGGGAGGGGCTGGATGGATTTTTCGCGCTCAAGCCTGGATCCGGCCTGTTCAAGCGGCTGCACGAGTCATTCGATTACGTCATTTCGGTTCTGGACAATCCGACTGGGGTGGTCCATGTGACCGAAACGAGCAACTTCCATTGGCGCAGTTTTGGCGAATTGATGGAGTGGTACCACGGACTACGTGGATCTGATCGCTTCGGTGGGTGGTCGGCCTTGACCCCGTTCTATGTTTGCGGCGACACAGGGGTATTACACTCCTACAGCACAGAGCGTTGGGCGCGATGAGGGCTGATCACGCCTGCCGAAGAACCGTCGAAGTGGTTTGTGATCCGCCCCGGTCTACCCAACGCGAATCTTGGCGTGCGCTTGGAGATGGAGGAATACGGTTGGGCAAAGTTGCACCTGACGCTCGATGCTGCCACGGTCTCAATTTGCTTGTCCGAGGTTTTCGATCCATTTCCCGAGATGGTCGCCTGGGGGCGGGAGATTGACGAAGGCGATCTCCCGATCCAGATGGAGATCGACGAAGAAGGCCACATAGCCGTTTTGACCGTACTACGTACCGAGAATCCATCCCGCGTCCTGTTACGCGTCACGAGCAGTGACGAAAACAAAATCTTGCTGGAAGGTGTTGTCGATCGGGCTACCTTGAGGGTCGGCCGGGAATCATCCGAAATCCTCGAAAAAATCGCTTAGTTGATTGTTCCGAAAAGAAAATCACCTTATTTGAAGTGAAGGCCAGTTTTCACCGGCCTACCCTCTTCAGTTGAAGCTTAGGCTCCGCAGGTCAGTGCTTTGTTTGCGCTGACAAAAACGCTGTCAGGCTTGGATTTGAACTCAGTGTCCGGCTGATTGTTGTGTGACTTACACATCGGCGCAATGTAGTTGAGTTTTCGCAGCGATTCGTCTTTCATGTTCGGCAAAATGATATGCGCCCCAACCTCAGCTTGAGAGTCACACCCTTGCACGTGGCTTTTGGCGTTGCGGAAGCCTTCGCAAACTTCTTCCAGTGGCCAAGCCAAGTACCGCAACTACAATTTTTGTCTGAGGTTCCATTCAGATTTTTCATCGTGATCGAACCACTGCCGGTCAGTGTCTTGCTCATGAACATCTCCCTAAAGTGACCACGCACGCGCATGGCAATCCATGATATTGGGATTCTCTCCGAGAAATTCAATAGTCATTGACCTTGGCTTGTTGATTCGGCCTCCAAAATCCGGAATCCCTCATCCAGCGCTTCGGCCTTGCGGCGGAAATCCAGCACGTAATCGCCGAAACGATTGATGTGCTCCAGCCGGTATGGTGCCAGTCCAGCCAAGACTTCCTGGTTGATCACAGCCCCTTCGGCTTGGAGTTGCTTCAGCACCCGGCTCATCCCCACCACGATGCAAGATGACCAGGTTGGCAACAAGATGGTTGTACTTGATGATCTTGCGCTGTTCATGGCGCAGGTTTTCGGCAATCA
>CAMKYP010000469.1 GCA_946477505.1 uncultured Dechloromonas sp.
GACGCCCGCCGATGAGAGGCCGACGGCCGGCTGCGGCAAATCGCCCGGTGGCGGAGCCTGCAGGTTGAGGCCGATGCCCACGATGATCTGCGCGCCCCTTCGATCCGACGACAACTCGATCAGGATACCGGCCAGCTTGGCGAATTCGCCGTTTGTCTCGAGCAGCACGTCGTTCGGCCACTTCAGGCGAACACCGGCCACACCCAGACTTTCCAGTGCTCGCGCCAGCGCCACGCCGACGGCCAGCGACAGGCCGCTGAGCCGCGTCGCACCGCCGGGAAATCGCCATAGGAGGGAGAAGGTCAGGCTAGCCTCAGGCGAGGAGAGCCAGCTGCGTCCGCGCCGCCCGCGCCCCGCATGCTGCCTGTCGGCGACGACCACCGTTCCGGCCGGCGCGCCGCGCTCGGCACGACGCATCAGTTCGCTGCTGGTGGAATCGCATTCGGCCAGTGCGTCGACGTCGAAACGCCCGGCCAGTTGCCCGAGCCGGGATTTGAGCAAGACAGGATCGATCAGGGTCATGCCGCGGATTTTACTCCGCCGCGTGCTCCTTGCCGCCATCGATGCCGAGTTCGGCGATCTTGCGGGTGATGGTGTTGCGGCCGATGCCCAGCGCCTGTGCTGCCTCTATCCGCCGACCGCCGGTGTGCGCCAGCGCCTGGGAAATGAGAATGCGCTCGAACACCTGCGACAGCATGCCATGGACATCCGGCACGCCGCGCGCCAGCAATCGCTCGACTTCGCCCTGCAAGGCACTCTCCCAATCGGTCGCCAGTGACACGGCGGCGGTTTCCCGCAACTCGGCCGGCAGATCGCCAATCTCCACCTGCTGCCCTGGCGCCATCACGGTCAACCAGTGGCACAGGTTTTCCAGCTGGCGGACGTTACCCTGAAACTCCAGGCCGGCCAGGTATTTGATCGCGGCGTCGGACAAACGCTTGGCCTCCACACCCAGCTCGCGCGCACTTTTCTGCAGGAAGTGCCGGGTCAGCAGCGGAATGTCCTCGCGCCGCTCGCGCAAAGCCGGCAGGCGGATGCGAATGACGTTCAGGCGATGGAAAAGATCCTCGCGGAACAAGCCGTCCTTGACCCGGGTTTCCAGGTTCTGGTGCGTTGCCGCGATGACGCGGACGTTGGCCTTGATCGGCGAATGCCCGCCGACCCGGTAAAAATGTCCGTCGGACAGGACGCGCAACAGGCGGGTCTGCAGTTCGGACGGCATGTCGCCGATTTCATCGAGAAACAGCGTCCCCCCCTCGGCCTGCTCGAAACGGCCACGCCGCTGCGCCTGGGCACCAGTAAAGGCACCCCGCTCATGGCCGAACAGCTCGGACTCCAGCAAATCCTTGGGAATCGCCGCCGTGTTGATGGCGATGAAGGGCTTGTCGGCACGCGGGCTGTGGCGATGCAGGGCGCGGGCAACCAGTTCCTTGCCCGAACCGGATTCGCCGGTGATCAGCACGGTGGCATGTGACAGCGCCAGGCGGCCAATGGCGCGAAAGACTTCCTGCATGGCCGGCGCCTGCCCCAGAATCTCCGGAACCAGCCCCTCCTCCTCAAACGCACCATTCTGGTGCATCGACTCATCAATGGCACGGCGAATCAGCTCGACAGCCTGGTCGACGTCGAAGGGCTTGGGTAGATACTCGAAGGCCCCGCCCTGAAAAGCGGCGACAGCGCTCTCCAGATCCGAATAGGCAGTCATGATGATGACCGGCACCGATGGAAAGCGGGTCTTCACCTCCTGCAACAACTCCAGGCCCGACTGGCCGGGCATGCGGATGTCAGACAGCAGCACCTGTGGCGGCTCAATGCCCTGCTCCAACTGCGAGATGGCCTCGGTGGCCGACGCGTAGCTCTTGAACGGAATGCCCTCGCGGGAGAGCGTCTTCTCAAGGACCCAGCGAATGGAACGATCGTCGTCAACGATCCAGACGGGTTTCATGTTTGGTTGGCTCATCTCGTAGTCAGAATGGCCTTTTCCGAAGCAAAACTCAGGCCTGTTCGATGGGGAGGCGCAGCGTAAAAATGGTGCTACCGGGCCGACTGGCGCAATCGATGCTGCCGTGATGGTGCTGGATGAAATTCTGGGCGATGGTCAGCCCCAAGCCACTGCCGCCCTCACGACCCGAAACCAACGGATAAAACATCCGTTCGCGAATGGCATCCGGGATACCCGGCCCGTTATCGATGACCTTGATCTCCATCGCCAGGCGATAGCGCTTCTTGGCCAACGTGACCTGCCGTAGCGAACGGGTCCGCAGGACAATCTCGCCCTCGCCGTTCATCGCCTGCGCTGCGTTGCGTGCGATGTTCAGCACGGCCTGGATCAATTGCTCGCGATCGCCGACCAACTCCGGCAGGCTGGTGTCGTAGTCCCGGCGGACCGACAAAGATCCCGGGAACTCCGCCCGCAGCAAGCTGCGCACCCGTTCGAGTATTTCGTGAATATTGACCGTTGCCGGCAGCATCGCCCGATGCGGGGTCAGCAAGCGCTGCATCAAATCCTGCAAGCGGTCCGCCTCCTTGATGATGACCTGCGTGTATTCCTTGAGCGACGGCGCATTGGCCAAATGCGCCAGTTCATGCTCCAGCAGCTGCGCGGCGCCGCGGATTCCACCCAGCGGATTCTTGATCTCGTGCGCCAAATTGCGGATCAATTCGCGGCTGGCCTGCTGCTGCTCAATCAGGCGTTCCTCGCGGGTTGCCGTCAGGTGATGCTCGATAGGCTGCAGCTCAAGCAACAGCCGTACGCCGGCCGCCACGTCGGGACGCAAGGGAGTCACCGTGCAGTTGATATGCAGAACCTCCCCGTCGCAACGCTGCAGTTCGATGTTCTGCCCGGTGTACCCCCAATTGTTGTTGAGGCCGTTGTCCAGCGCCCCCTGCAGGGTTGCCGAGCAGGTACAGAACGAGGCCAGCGTTTTGCCGACGACCGAACGACTGCTCACCGCCAGCAAGTTTTCTCCCGCCGCGTTGATGTAGCGGACGATCTGGCCCTCATCGATCAGCAGCACCGCCGAGGCCAGGAGATCGAGGCCGGCAAAGGAAGCATGTGTCAAGTTCATGTCGCCATTGTAGCGACTCGCCTCTCCTTGCCCCATACAACTTGCGTTAATGACCAATCGTTCATTATCATGCCGAATCGCTCCTCGCCCCCATTCTGCCTCCGTCACGATGCACACGCCCCCCGCCCTTCTGTCACTGCTGCCACTCGCGACCTGCATGGCGTTGGG
>CAMKYP010000470.1 GCA_946477505.1 uncultured Dechloromonas sp.
GCATGCTCGGCGGGGTCGAAATCACCGATATTACGTTGCAGCATGCCAGAGAATTGCTGAATCCGAAGACCTTGGTCTAAGCGGCGCCGCCTGATTAGAACAGGCCAAGCAGGCGCAGTATGGCAAGCAGGGCCAGCAGCAGGAAAAACACACCGCTGCCCCGGTGTATCCAGTGCAGAGGCAGTTTTTTTAAGAAGCGGCGGCCGGCGTAGACGCCGAGTACCGATGTCGTGGTCAGGGCCAGTGTCGCTCCGACCCAGGTCGCTGCCGGTGCAGCGGTGCTGCCCATGCCGGCAACGGCAATCTGCGTCTTGTCGCCAAATTCGGCGAGAAAGATCATCAGGAAAGTGGTGGCGACGATGCCGTGGCCGGGTTTTTCTTCAATTGTCTCGTCTTCATCTTCTTCTTCGAAACGTAGCGCCTGAATGCCGAAAAAGGCGAACAGAACGGCGACGGCTAGTGTGACGACCCAGTCGGGAAGCCAGGCCGCCACGGCTGCGCCGAACAGTACGGCCAGAAGATTGAGAATGGCGAAGGCCGAAACGGCACCGATCACGACTGGCAGCCCGCGGTGGCGCGCCGCCAGGGTCATGCAGACGAGTTGGCTCTTGTCACCGAACTCGGCCAATACGATGAGCAAATAGGTCGCTCCGGCCGAAGACAGCCAAGCCGCCGTGTTGGCGGCAACGAAATCGGACATGGTTGAGGGTTAGGCTTTCTTGCTGCCGCAGCCGGCACAGCGACCGTAGATGTACAGGGCGTGATCCTGAATGGTGAAGCCGCGCTCTTCGGCAACCGTGTTTTGCCGTTTTTCGATTTCGGGATCGAAAAACTCCTCGACCTTGCCGCATTCGACGCATACCAGATGGTCGTGATGCTTGCCGCGATTGACTTCGAATACCGCCTTGCCGGATTCGAAAAAGTGGCGCTCAAGCAGGCCGGCCTGTTCGAACTGGGTCAGCACGCGGTAGACAGTGGCCAGGCCGATATCCATGTTTTCGGCAATCAGCATGCGGTAGACGTCTTCCGCCGTCATGTGCCGCATCGTGCTTTTTTCGAAAAGCTCAAGAATCTTCAGGCGGGGAAAAGTGGCTTTCAACCCCATGTTCTTGAGGCTTTGCGGATCGCTCATTGCGGATTTTCCAGAAATAGTTCAAACAAGGCAGGATGCCGATTTCGGGTATGATATACCGCTTCAAAGCCGATTCAAAAATCCGGAAATCCCGAATGCGCCGTTCCCGCCTCGTGCTCGTTGCCGTCTCCAGTGTGCTAATTTCAGCCTGTTCCTGGAAGCCCGGCTTCATCAATGAATACAAGATCGATATCCAGCAAGGCAATGTCCTGACTCAGGAGATGGTTGCCCAGTTGAAGCCCGGTCAAACCCGTGATCAGGTGCGTTTTGTTCTGGGAACTCCGATGGTGGCCGATATTTTCCACCAGCAGCGCTGGGATTATGTCTACAGCTACCGGAATGGCCGGACCGGAGCGGTCGAGGGGCGCAAGTTCACGGTGTTCTTCGATGCTGACGGCCGTCTCGAGCGCGTAGGGGGAGATGTTGCCGTTGCTGATGTCGCTGAACTGACCACGCCGCAGAGCAAGAGCCGTCTGGTCGACCTTGGGTCGCTGTCGGGCGAGGCCGCAGACAAGCCGCTGCCGCCTCGCGAAGAGCCGAGCTTTTTCCGGCGCTTTCTGAACATGTTTGGATTTTAAAAATGAGCGCAACACGTATTGGCATCGTTGGTGCCGGTGGCCGCATGGGCCGCATGCTGATCGAAGCGACCTTGAAGGGGGAGGGCGTCGCACTGGGCGCTGCTTTCGATATGCCGGGCAGTCCGACGATTGGGCGGAATGCCGGCGAGCTGGTTGGTCTGGCCTCGAATGTTGTCGTCACCGATGATGTGGCGGCAGGTCTCAAGGATATCGATGTCCTGATCGACTTCACCCGCCCGCAAGGCACGCTGGCGCATCTTGAACTCTGCCGCAAGGCCGGTGTTGGCATGGTGATCGGTACTACTGGTTTCGAGGCGGATGGCAAGGCGCTCATTGCCGAAGCGGCCAGGGATATTCCGGTGGTCTTCGCGCCGAACATGGCGGTCGGCGTCAATGTGGTCTTCAAGTTGCTCGATATGGCCGCACGCATCATGAACGAAGGCTACGACATCGAAGTGGTCGAGGCGCACCACCGCATGAAGATCGATGCGCCGTCCGGTACTGCCTTGCGCATGGGTGAGGTGGTTGCTGCCGCTCTGGGGCGTAGCCTTGATGAGTGTGCGGTTTACGGCCGTGAAGGCGTGACCGGTGAGCGCGATCCGTCCACGATCGGTTTTGCGACCGTGCGCGGCGGCGATATCGTTGGCGATCACACGGTGATGTTCTGCGGAATCGGCGAGCGCGTCGAAATTACGCACAAGGCAGCGAGCCGCATGCCTTATGCGCAGGGTAGTCTGCGCGCCGCTCGCTTCATGGCGGGCCGCAAGAGTGGCTTGTTCGACATGCAGGACGTTCTCGGCTTGCGTTAGCGACCATGAAGTCCAGGCTGCTCGCGAAACAGCTGCAGGAGGTCTTCGGTGGAGAAGGTGAGCCGCGCTTCCGTCAGCTGCTGGAGCAGGCCCGCCATGCCAATCAGTCGGAACTGGCTGACGGCACTGACAAATTGCTGGGTGTTGTCGATTCGGCCTATAGGGCCTATGCCGGACAGAATCTCAGTGGCTGGTATGCCCGCTTGTCCGGTGATGCACTGACCGACTGGAATCTGGCAACTGGTCATATCGAATCCGGTAAGCAGTGGAAACAGATGCTCGGCTATGCCGAGAGTGACCTGGATGACTCCATCGTTCAGTGGCAGCGCATGGTTCACCCTGAGGACCTGCGTGCACTACAGGCTCGAATCGATGCCCACCTCAAGAGTCAGGAAGTCGCCTTTCAGGCCGAATGCCGCTTGAAGGCGAGGGATGGTCAGTGGCGTTGGTTCCTGTTGCGCGGTGCGGTTGCCGTGCGTGATTCCGAGGGGCGGCCGGCGCGGGTGTTGGTGTTGCAGCGCGATATCAGTGAAATCAAGGCCGCCGAGGCGGCGCTGATTTCGGCAAAGGAGGCGGCGGAGGCTGCCAATCGGGCGCGTGGTGCATTTCTGGCCAACATGAGCCACGAAATCCGCACCCCCATGAATGGCATCATCGGCATGACCGAGCTGGCCCTGGATACCGATCTGGACGCCGAGCAGCGGCATTA
>CAMKYP010000471.1 GCA_946477505.1 uncultured Dechloromonas sp.
GCAATAACGTAGTCGACAGAATGGCGGTTAGCCAGGATTCCGTCCTTGACCCGAAAACGTTGCCCAAATCGGCATTTCCCCGTTAACAGGTTGGCCTTACCAAGACCATTCCCTACCTTCTTCACTGATTGCGTGACGCTTCTGCCTTAGCGCGAGTTGTCAGTGCGTCGACTTCCTGCCGATCTGCCGCCTGAAGTTGCTGCCCACACACGCTGAGCGCACTCAGCGCATTGTCGGCCGTCAGGGCTAACAGATTGCGGGCAGGTTTTTGGTAAGCGTAAAACACAGTGTACTGCGCAGGTGCGACGCTGCGCAGAATGCCTAGATAGGCATTGGTGATCCGCAGCATGTCGCGTAGCGAATCCAGTGTTTTCGAACGCTCATTGCGATCAAATGGCGTAGCCTTGCAAAGCCATTTCGCTGTTTGTCCATAGGCATTGAGTTCATCAGCAAGGCTGGCAAGGGTGTTGTTCGGAATATTGATGACATAGAGGCGATAGACCGGTGTCGCTACCAAGCTTTGGCTGACGGGATCGTGACTTTTAGACAGCGCGTCTTGAAATTGGGAAAACCGGAAAGCCGGCCAGGCCTCAGGCTGGTTGTAAGGCGCATACGTTTGCCCTTGAATCAAATAGGCGTTCTTGGCAGCACTGTCAACGTGAACCAGCTCATGAAGGATGGTTGCAAGCCGTTCTTTCGGGCCAGTAAAGCCCTGGCTGTCAGCATATGCGCCGAGTGTTTCATGTAACTGAGGGTACGAGTGATAGAGAGTAGCTAAGTGCGCTGGCAACTGCGGAGTCGGCATGGCAACTTGGCTAAATGATGGGCCGGCCAAGCCGAGGGCAATTAGGAAGGCTAAACGATGCATTTTTGTGACGAAAGTATGTGTTAAGGCATTATATTATGTTGACGTGCTGGCGCCATATAGAAAGTACGTGGCGGTTATGCTCTAATGACATTTATTGTTGCAATTTCGAAAGGAAAGGCTTTATGTCAGGGAATAGCGAAATGGGTGTCGAGTCGCTTAACGCAGCACCCTTGTTGAGTTTCGAGTTGGTGTTTGCCGATGACGATTTTTTTGTGGCGGTAAATGGAGATTGCTTGCCGTCGAGTTGCGATGGCTACTCACTCAATGAGGCCGGCTGCTTCGTATTGCGGCAGGGGCCGGTTGAGTTTGTCTCGCATCCGATGCCGGCGCCGCTGATCCCGTTGTTGACGGCACCGGAAGAGGTCTTGTTCGTTCAGTTCCTGTCTGAGCAAACGGTCGATATGAAAAGTCTTCAGCGTTTTAGTTAAGGGAGTAAAACATGACTGAGAATTTGATGAAGCGGATTATGCGGATCATTGAGTCGCCGGCAGTGACGGTGGGCTACCGATTGGGGAACGCGGAATTGTTCGCGCAACGCAAGGTGGTCGTTTTGCCGGCCTCGGAGAGGCCGTTAAGATGGCCTTTGGCGCTACGCTGGTGGCCGCTGCGTTGGCTGCTACCCCCCAGGCGCACGCCAACGGTTGGGATGCAAACGTCTATGGTGAGCAGCAGGGCCAAGTGATGTCCCAAGGTAACGCCACGCGGATGGTGGTTGTTGACGTCCGTGCTGCCAAGATTGAGGTGGCGCAGGCGGCTCCTGGCGTAAACCAGCAGATTGGGAACTATGCGATTACTGCCGCCGGCACCGGTGTCGGCGCAATTGTGGGTAATCAAATGGGCAAGTCGCCGGCCACTCGCCAGATTGGCGCGATCTTGGGTGGGGTGGCGGGCGGTTTGGCGAGCAACATGGCTGTTCAGGCAATGAATGGTCCGTCAGGACCGCGCTACGTGGATGGCGTTCAGTTGACGCTAGAGAATCCGGCCACTCGCCAATTGGCGACGATTACCCAAGCCGGCGCCACGGAATTCCGCCGTGGTGATCGCGTCTTTGTCATTCAGTCCGGCAATTCGTCACGTGTTGTCCCTGATCAGAGCATGCAGCAGACTCAATACCGCAACAGCGCGCCGCCGGGATACACGGACCGGTATTCGGACAATCCAGGCTACGCTGCGCCAGATGCGTTATCCGGCCAGGCGGCACAAAGTGTCATGAAGGCCGGACGAATGATGGGCGTGCAGCTTGACCAGCGCCAGGTAACCGAAATGATGGGATCGGGTATGGCCTCGCGCAATGGAATCTTCGTCGGAAAAGTAGTGGGCGTTGATGCTGAGGCCGGCTTAGTTTATCAAGATGTGGGCCGAGGTCAGGGGATGGTCTATCCGGCAAACGCGCTTTCGCGCCTTCCCGCCGTTGGGGAAATGATGACCGTTCGGGTTCGCGACGGACTTGCGGTGGTTGAGCCGGCTCGGTCGCACGTTGCGGCACGCGGCCGGATCTGAGACAGGGTAGGTCGGCGCCAATCCGGCTTACCCGGTGAGATTTCAATTATTTCCCTTTCATTGTTTATTCGGAGAATGTTTATGGCAAAGCTTGGTAGTGTGATTTCGGATGATCAGCTGCATGCAGTTTTCTTCCGTGACGGTTCACGTCAGTTTGTTGCGCACGGACCCGATGAGGTGTTGCCGGTTGATATTGAATCGGTGGCGTTTTCGGCTTCTTTGCGCGAACTCAATGGGTTGGTCAGCGAGATGCGCAACCATATGGAAGCGGAAATCGGTGAAATGCCGACCGGGGAACTGGTCCTGAAGGAGGGCTGATTCATGATTATCAATGGCATCAAACGGGTGGCGATGTCGCATCCAGCCGCCTCTCTAGGCGGAGCCGCACTCGTTGGCAGCGTGGCTCTGGTCGGTGGAGCGCCGGCCTTACTGGGAAGCGCCTTGGTGGGAGCCGCAGTGGCGGCCACGGCCAAGGTAGTCGACTCCATGCGTGATGGCGTGTTTCAGGATCATGTATCTCTGCTGGAACGCAGGGCCCTAGCAGCCGGGATTGATCCTCAGGAAATACATGTTTGTGTCGATGCTGGCGTGCTGGTGGATCGGCCGTTGATCATGCCATTGTCCATCCTGATAGATGCGAAGGATCTTATTGCGGCTGGCCGTGGATCAGGTTTTGCGAACAATGCCCGATGCCACATTTCCGAGGCGGAAGCGCTACGGGTCATTGAAACGATTGAGCATCGTGCCCAGACACAGTTGGAAGAGATTGATGGCGCTCGGCTCAAGATGGCCACTTCTGGTCGTTATGTGGGTCGAATTGCAACGCTGAAGGATGGAGTTGCGGTGCAGAAGGTCA
>CAMKYP010000472.1 GCA_946477505.1 uncultured Dechloromonas sp.
GCAGCGAGCGCTCCACGGCCGTACGCAGGCCGGACAGGCGGTTGGTATTGTTGCCGCGCGGGCGCACGACCTTACCGGTTTCGGGGTCGACGCCATATGCAGTGCGTGGCGCGTCCAATTCGCCCTCCAGTTCATGCAGGATGCGCTGGTAGAACAAACGCCAGGAGAACTCCTTTTCTCCAGATGCAGGTGCTTCGACGCGGATGGCCGGCATGAATCCCGGATTGGTGGCCATCTCCCCTGCTTGTAGTTTCAGTTCTTCTGTGACCAGAAAATGACCCAGCGTACTTTTACCGACGCCGGTCGGACCACAGACAAGAATCAGGTCCGCACTGGAGCCGGCGGTCAGCATCAGTTGGCATTCCTCGATGGTGCAGGCAATCCGAGGATGGCGGATGCGGGCGCCCAGCGTCGGGGTGATGGCGGTCGAGGTCGGATGGGTGTTTTGAGTAGTCGTGTTCATGGCGTGATGCAAAATTAGAAAGTCTCGAATTCCAGGTCGTCCGGTTGCTCAGGGTGGCAAACAGATGACGGGAGCGGTGTATAGCTCCCTCGTGGTTCGATGTCGGTAACGGTCGCAGAAGTCTGATGGCGGAGCTGCGGTTGATACGTCGGGGGCGTGATGGCGCCCAGGCCGATGTGCTCGTAGAGCTCGCGGTTCTCCTGTTGGCGCTCGAAGGCCAACTTGGCGGCCCCCGCCGGCGTGAAGATGCGCAGAAATTCCTTGAGCCTCTGGGGTGACGGTTCTTCGTCATCCGCCAGGGGCAAACGGCCGCACAGTTCGTCCGCAATGAGCTCACGCTCCTTTTCTGTCATCTGACCGTGACCGACCAGGGCCTTGCACTGGGCGGCAAACCAGCGCTGGTGAATCTGGACATAAACGGTCGACGCATCCCAGGGGTCATAGCGCACAGGGACGTATTTGCCGTGCAGCTTCGGGTCGCGCAGTTCCGGGCACCAATAGTGGAAATGGTTGTGAACCTTGATGCCCCGCTGCCGGTCGACTTTCCGCTCTCCGCGGCGACCTACCGTTGGGCAAGTCAGGATGAGGAAGTCACGGGTCAGCGTAACAATCCGGTGGGAGCGCTGACCGGCATTGAGCAAACTGCGCTCACAGGCCTCACGTGGTGTCATGCCCAAGGCTGAATGGATTTCCGTGTCGTAATACTCGAACGCCCAGTATTCCAGGCCGTAATACAGATACTCGAGACACCATTCGGCGAGTCGGGACGGCAGAAATTTGCCTGTGGTCTGGCGAACCTTCTTGGTAGCCTTGGTGTTCCCGGCCAGGTTGTGCACATACTCGGTGTGCGCATGCCCGAAGATTCGCTCCATCACCGCACCATGGCGAGGACGACCAGCAGGCCGATAGCGCACATGGATACGCATCAACTCGGCAAAGCGGGCGAAATCCTGGCTGCGGAAATCGGCGCCGTTGTCGACCACGATAAACTGTGGCAACCGGCGATTGCGTCGAACAATGTCGCGCAAAAGCATCATGTTCGAACGATACGATGGCGGGTCAAAGCTCAGGTACATGCCGACGATGCGGCGGGTGTAGGCATCAATCGCCAGCGACAGCCAAGGACGGCCCAGGCATTTGCCGGTTTTGAGCGAAATCAGCTCAATGTCCAGTTCTGTATGGTCCATATGCACGTACTGCAAGAATCTGGAACCGTGCGCCGGCGTGTCGGCATACAGAATATGGACAAACTCCCCGTTTTGATAGGCGACGCGATTGCCATGGCGAGCCTTGTCTGCGGTTTGCTGTGACAGCCCCTTAATGCGGGCAATCAGCGTCGGATACGACGGTGACTCAATTCCTCGTTCTGCACACAAAACCTTGAGCTGAAGATGCGTGTGCTTAGCATTGCGGGCGGCGCTGGTGAGATAGTGTTCCCGGATGACGTCTTGCATTGCCACTTCTTGGGCCTCGTCGAGGCGTGGAATGCGGTTGCCCCGATGGCGCAAGCGTGGAACCAGTGCAACCAGTTCGTCGGTCCCTGTCAGTTTGGCTATGGCCAGGGCCTTCAAGTGACGACGCTGTGAGCGGTTCGGATTGGTGACGTTTGCCAAACCATTCATCCGGCTCAAGGCAATTTTGAGTTCCTCCTCCGTGAAATCAGAGAGGCGGATGGGTTCCGACTGCTCAGCGCTGCTGGCTACTAGGTCCAGGTTCAAGGCCAGGCGCTCCAGAGTGTCCATCGCAATTTCGACACTGTTGCCATCATCGGATTGCAAAACGGCTTTGCTGCCACCCACCATCACGATGGTGAAGGCCTGTTGGTCATAGACCACTCGTGCGCCGACACGGATGTCGACGACGCCGGGAATGGCTTGGGGAACTGGGCGCAAACGCGCGTGCTCGAACTCCCTCACAGCCGCGTCACGGAAAACCCGGCAACGGTGTGGGTCTTCAAGCGGAGCGACATCGATGTCGGAGACCAGGAGTCCGTCGGTAATCAGCTTGAAGACATCGTCCGAACGGCAATTGAGTTTCTCGTACAGTTCGGCCAGATAGAGGACTGCATCCTCGGCCAGTGCGGCATGGATGCTTTGTGCGACATCAACCGGACATGGCGGCGCTGCCGGGTCGAGGTAATCCTCCAGGAGTAGGATGTTCTCGATGCGGCGTTGCGGAATATCGCGCTCGGTTCGGATGCGATAACCGATGCCACGCTCTGCCAGCCACTGCTCAATCAGCGGTGCTACCCACTGGCCATCCGGGTCGAGTTGATAACGCCAAGGATAGCGAGCCGCAAGGCGCTCCATCTTGCTCCATGGTTTGCGTTCCTCGAGCACGACCGAACGCTCGCCAATGATAAGGAAGTCCGGTATGTGGTCGATTTGGTGGATTTCCCCGTCTGCATCGATAACCTCGAACTTCAGCTGGCAAGGCTGTGGGTAGTATTCCAGTACGTCCTGCTCGTATTCAAAGCTGACAGCCGCCGGGAACTCGAAATGCCGGCTTTCGGTTTCGACCGTCCGCTGCATTTTTTGGCTCTGGTATGGCGTGATGACATTACCGCCGCCTTTCGAACTCACCTGGCGTACAGGTGCATATTTGGCCGCATCAAGGACCAAACGCCGTCCGGCAATAGGAAGCCCAAGGCGGTCAAGCAGTTGCTCCCGCTGGGAATTCTCAAGCATTTACTGTTACCTCAAAGTAGTTGGGGCTGAGGTATAGGTAGCTTGAGGTGACGTGTGACAAAATTGACTTTAA
>CAMKYP010000473.1 GCA_946477505.1 uncultured Dechloromonas sp.
TCGCCGCCGCTGATCAGGAAGACGTCCTCGGCGCGTTCGCCGAGCGTCGTGATCTTGGCGGTTTGCAGGTTGGCACCATGTTCGGCCAGTGTGTTTGCGACCGTGTAAAGAAGGCCGGGACGATCAGCGGCAATCAGCGACAGGATGAAGTGCGTTCCCTTTTCGTCACTGCGGATGCTGACCTCCGGCTTGATCGGGAAATGCTTGACCTGGCGCGAGAGACGACCCGCAGACGGTATGTCGGGCGGTGACTGATGCAGCAGGCGCTGCTCCAGTTCGTGCTCGATGAACGGAACCATTTCGCGTTCGTTTTCCCGGTTTTCGACATCGAGGACAACGAAGCTGTCCAGGGCGTAACCGTGCGCCGTGGTATGAATCTTCGCATCGACGATGCTGTAGCTGGCACGGGCGAAGAAGCCGACGATGCGGGCGAACAGGTCGGGCTGGTCCTGCGTGTAAACCATGACCTGCAGACCTTGGCCTTCCTGATAGGGGCGGGCGCGGACAACGGGCTGGTTGTTGAATATCCGGTAATGCAGCGAACGGGTATGCCAGGCGATTTCCTCGGCGGAATGGCGCAGGAAATAGACGGTGTCGAGCTGTTTCCAGAGCCGTTCATGCACCGTGTCGGATAGCGCGAAGAAGCGCAGCAGGCGCATCGCTTCAGCCTGCCGGTCGGCAATGACGCCGTGTGCTTCCGGAGTCTTACCTTGCGTGATGTGGTGTTGGGCCTGGTAGTACAGATCGGCGAGCAGCTTGCCTTTCCAGTGATTCCAGACTTTCGGGCTGGTACCGCGGATATCGGCATGGGTCAGGAGGTAGAGCGCCTGCAGGTGGCGCATGTCGCCAACGAGCTTGACGAAACGGGCGATTACCTCGGGATCGGTGAGGTCTTCCTTCTGGGCGACCTGCGACATGATCAGATGGTTCCGGACCAGCCAGACCACCAGTTCGGTATCTTCTTCGCTCAGTCCGTGATCGACACAAAATTCGCGGGCATCGACCGTTCCGAGCTCGGAATGGTCTCCCCCCCGTCCCTTGGCGATGTCGTGGAACAAGGCAGCGACATAGAGCAGCCAAGGGCGCTCCAGTTCGCTGACGATACGCGAGCACATCGGGTACTCGTGCGCGAACTCGCTCATCGTGAAGCGGCGGATATTGCGCATGACCTGCAGAATGTGCTGATCC
The DNA here is from genome assembly GCA_946477505.1 of uncultured Dechloromonas sp. Taxonomy (GTDB): domain Bacteria; phylum Pseudomonadota; class Gammaproteobacteria; order Burkholderiales; family Rhodocyclaceae; genus Azonexus. Next base: position 1,189 of record CAMKYP010000473.1, read on the forward strand.
ACGGTATAGACATGGAAAAGATCGTGCTGCATCTGGCCGACGATGCGTCCGAAATTCGGCAGGTAGGTTCCCAGTATGTCGAGCTGGTTCATGCGCCGGAATTCGTGCACGATGCCGCGCTCGCTGGTCAGCAGCTTCAGGAAATTCGCTCGGTTTTCCTGATTGGCGCGGAATTCCGGCGTGATCAGGTCGCGTGACCGCCACAGCGCCCTGAGTGTCCGCGTCGTCATGCCGGAGAGCTCATGGCACTCCTGCATGGCCAGAAAGCAATCCAGAATCGCTGCAGGAGTGCGCTCAAAGAGCTTGTCGTCACGGATATCGAGCAGATTTCCCACCATCTGGAAATTGTCGTCGAGCGACTGCGGCACGAGATCGATTTCCGGTGTCAGCGCAGCACCGATATTCTGCACGATCAGGGTATTGAGTACGGTGACCGATTTGGCGTGCCGGTAATATACCTGCATCAGTTGCTCTGACGCGCGCTTCGCTTCGTTCGTGACAAAACCGAATTTCTCGGCCAGGTTGTTCTGGTAGTCAAACAGCAGGCGATCATCGCGACGACCGAGCATGAAATGAAGGCGAATGCGCAGGTGCCTCAGGTAATCTTCGCAGGCCTCGGTCAGGCGCATGCCTTCTTCGCTGATGACGCCGTTTTTCTGAAGTTCTGCCCAGCTGGAGCCGAGTCCGGCCGCTTTCGCCATCCAGAAGATGACCTGCATGTCGCGCAGGCCGCCGGGAGATTCCTTGCAGTTCGGCTCCAGGCTGTAGGGTGTTTCGTTGAAGCGCAGGTAGCGCTCCTGCTGTTCGAGGCGCTTGGCTTCGTAAAACACCAGTGGGTCGAGGTTGCCGAGCAGGCGCTTTTCGAAGGTGGCGAACAGCTTTGTGTTGCCGGTCAGCAGGCGGGCTTCGAGCAATGCCGTCTGAACGGTGATGTCGCGTGCCGCTTCATCCAGGCATTCCTGAATGGTGCGCACGCTGTGGCCGATCTCCAGGCCGATGTCCCAGAAGTGCCCCACCAGTCGTTCGAGCTTTTCCTGGGTGAGCTTGCTAACCTCTTGGGGCAGTAGAATCAGTAAGTCGATGTCGGAGGCAGGGAAGAGCTCTCCTCTGCCATAACCGCCCACGGCGGCCAACGCCATCGAGGCCGGAAAGTCGAATGATTGCCAGAGCTTTTTCAGGACGCCATCGACCTGCGCGCAGCGGTCGCGAAGCAGGGTGCGTGCGTCGTGGGTGAGTTCGTACTGTTGCTGAAGCCGCTGCTGGTTGGCCTTGACTTCCGCGCGCAGGGCAGCGACGTCGCAGTTCATCAGGCGATCCAATCGGGCTTTGCCCGGCAGGCCGCCGACAGCGTCAGGACTTCGTAACCCGTCTCGGTGACCAGGATGGTGTGTTCCCACTGCGCCGACAGGCTGCGGTCCTTGGTCACGATGGTCCAGCCGTCGGCCATTTCGCGAATGGCCGCCTTGCCGGCATTCACCATCGGTTCGATTGTGAAAATCATGCCGGGCTCCAGTTTCGGGCCGGTGCCTGCCTTGCCATAGTGCAGAACTTGCGGGTCTTCATGGAATTTCTTGCCGATCCCGTGCCCGCAAAATTCGCGGACGATGGAGTAGCCGTTCTTCTCGGCATGTTTCTGGATGATGGCACCAATGTCACCCAGGAAGCCGCCGGGGCGAACCACCGAAATGCCCAGCCACATGCACTCGAAGGTGATTTCACACAGCCGGTTGGCCTGGATCGAGCCTTCCCCGACCACGAACATGCGGCTGGTGTCGCCGTGGTAGCCGTCCTTGATCGTCGTGATGTCGAGGTTGATGATGTCGCCGTTTTTCAGGACGCGTTCGCCGGGAACCCCGTGGCAAACCTGCTGGTTAACCGAGGTACAGATGGATTTGGGGTAAGGGTCGTAGCCCGATGGGGCGTAGTTGAGCGGGGCGGGAATGCAGCCCTGAATATCGACCATGTAGTCGTGACAGAGCTTGTCGAGTTCGTCGGTGGTGATGCCTGCCTTGACGAAGGGTTCGATGTAATCGA
>CAMKYP010000474.1 GCA_946477505.1 uncultured Dechloromonas sp.
GGCGCGATCAGCATGGAGAGCACCAGCGTGGTCAGTGCCACCTGCTGGATTTCCTTGGGCAGACGCATCACCTCGCCGAGCAGCACGAAACCGAACTCCCCGCCGGCACACAGCCAGAGCGCGGAACGAATGGCATTGCCCGGCGAAGCGCCGAGCCGCCAGGAGAGCACCCCGACGATCAGCGACTTGATCACCAGCAGTGCAACGACAGCAAGCAGCACCTGCCACCACAGCCCGACGAGAATATGCAGATCAAGCTTCACGCCGATGGTGACGAAGAACAGCCCCATCAGCACATCGCGGAAAGGCTTGATGTCCTCTTCCACCTGCAGCTTGTATTCGGTTTCCGAAATCAGCATGCCGGCGACGAACGCCCCCAGTGCCAGCGACAGCCCCGCCAGTTCAGTGATCGTGGCCAGGCTCAGAGTGATCAGCAAGACGTTGAGCACGAACACTTCCGAGGATTTGGCGCGGGCGACAAAGTGGAACCACTTGCGCATCAGCCGCTGCCCGAAAACCAGAATGATCGCCAGCACGATCACCGCCTTGAGTAGCGCGATGCCGAGCAGGACAGCGAGCTTTTCCGGCGGCTGGGTCAGCGACGGGATGATGACCAACAACGGGACCACCGCCAGATCCTGGAACAGCAGCACCCCCATGATTTCGCGACCGTGCGCGGAATCGAGCTGCATGCGCTCGGCCAGCAACTTCGTGATGACCGCCGTGGACGACATGGCGAACACGCCGCCCAGCGCGATGCCGAGCTGCCAGCTGACGCCGAACAACATGACCAGCCCGGCGATCAAGACCATGCTGACGACGACCTGCAACAAGCCGAGGCCAAAAACGATGCGCTTCATCGCGTAGAGTTTGGGCAGCGAGAACTCCAGGCCGATCGAGAACATCAGGAAGACAACGCCGAACTCCGCCAGGTACTCGGCGCGATGCACCTCGCTCATCAGGTTCAGGGCGTGCGGACCGATCACGCTGCCGACAAAGAGGTAGCCGAGCACCGGCAGCAGGTTGAAGCGCCGGAAGATGACCACGGCCAAGACCGAGGCACCCAGCAGCAACAGGACGAGAGGAAGTGCGCTCAAGGGCCGTTTTCGCGATTCAGGTATACTTCCCGCATCTTAACCGCAGCCCCGTCATGAACCCAAGCCTTAACGCTCATCGCTTTTCGCCGGAACGCGCTCTGGAACTCGGTCGCCAGACCCTGAGCATCGAAGCGGCCGCCGTGGAGGCCCTGCAGGGGCGACTCGACGGTGATTTCTCCCGTGCCGTCGAACTGATCCTCAATTGCCACGGGCGCCTGATCGTCAGCGGCATGGGCAAATCGGGCCACATCGCGCGCAAGATCGCCGCCACCATGGCCAGCACCGGCACCCCGGCCTATTTCGTCCATCCAGCCGAAGCCAGCCACGGCGACCTGGGCATGATCACCCGCGACGATGTGCTGCTCGCCCTCTCCAACTCCGGCGAGTCCGGCGAGCTGCTCAGCATCCTGCCGGCCCTCAAGCGGCAGGGCGCCCGGATCATCGCCATGACCGGCGTGCCGACCTCGACGCTGGCGCGCGAAGCCGACATTCACCTCGATGCCGGCGTCGAGCAGGAAGCCTGCCCGCACAACCTCGCCCCGACGGCCAGCACCACGGCCGCTCTGGCGCTGGGCGACGCGCTCGCAGTCGCCCTGCTCGATGCGCGCGGCTTCGGCCCCGAGGACTTCGCCCGCTCGCACCCCGGCGGCTCGCTCGGACGACGCCTGCTCACCCATGTCCGCGACGTGATGCGTGCCGACGACCGCGTTCCTGCCGTCGCTCCCGGCACCGCCATCACTGATGCCATCATCGCCATGTCGCGCGGCGGTCTCGGCCTAGTGGCGATTACCGATCCGGACAACGCTGTTCTCGGCATCTTCACCGACGGCGACCTCCGCCGCGCCTTCGAAAAACGGCTCGACCTGCAGCAGGGCGACATTGCTTCGGTCATGCATCCCAGCCCCCGCACCATCGGCCCCGACAAACTTGCCGTGGAAGCCGTCGAGATGATGGAGCGCCTGCGCATCAACGCCCTGCTCGTTGTCGATGCCGATAATCGCCTCATCGGCGCCCTGAACATGCACGATCTCTTCACCGCCAAGGTCATCTGATGGACGCTCAAGCCCGCGCCGCCCGCATCAAACTCGTCGCCTTCGACATCGACGGGGTGATGACCGACGGCGGACTGCATTACTCCGACGACGGCCACGAATTCAAGACTTTCAACGTCCAGGACGGTCTCGGCATCGTGCTGCTCAAGCGCGTCGGCATCGAGGTGGCCATCATCACCGGCCGCAATTCCGGCGTCGTCTCGCATCGCGCCGCCGATCTCGGCGTTTCCCACGTCTATCAGGGTGTCGGCAACAAGCGCGACGTCGCCGCCCAACTGCTCGAAAAGCTCGGCCTCGACTGGTCCGAACTGGCCTTCATGGGCGACGACCTGATTGATCTTCCCGCCATGGCGCATGCCGGACTCACCATTGCGCCGGCCAACGCACGCCCTATCGTCAAGGAACGCGTGCACACCATTACCGAAGCCGCCGGCGGGCAGGGCGCGGTACGCGAGGCCATCGAATTCATCCTCAGCGCCCAGGGCAAGCTCGACGAAGCCTTCGCCCCCTACCTAGACGCCTGATGAAGCACTGGCACAGCCAACTCTTCCCGATCATCATCCTGTCCGTGCTGGCTGGGCTGACTTTTTGGCTGCAGGGCGCCATCGACCTCGGCAACGACAAGCATGACGGCAAACTGCGCCACGACCCGGACGGGATAGCCGAAAACTATGTCGTCCGCCGCTTCGACGAGACCGGCCAGGTCAAATATCGGCTGACCGGGCCCTATATGGTCCACTACCCGGATGACGACAGCTCGGAGTTGCAGTCCCCCGTCCTGATCAGCTATCGCCCGGATGCGCCGCAGATCACCGTAACGTCGAAATTTGCCAAAGTCACCTCGAAAGGGGAAGTGGCCTACCTGTGGGACGACGTACGCGTCACCCGCGCCGCCACGCCCGAGCAACAGGAGTTGGTGGCCCGCATGCCGGACCTGACGGTCCAGACCGAAGCCGGTTTCGCCTTCACCAACAGCCCCGTCGAGATTACCCAGGGGCAATCCTGGGTCACCGGTGTCGGCGCCCAGATCGACAACAACAAATCCACCTTCGTTCTGCAATCGCAGGTCA
>CAMKYP010000475.1 GCA_946477505.1 uncultured Dechloromonas sp.
AAGGCTTGGGCGCATCGCCGGGAAAGCGGCATCACGGCCGGGCTGGCGCTGGGCGTCCCGCTGCTCTTCGGCTGCGCGGCAGCTGCGGTGATGCTCGGTTTCGACGGCTGGATGGGGCCGAAGGCACTGACCTGGCAGTTCGTTGTCGGTGTCGGCATGGCCTGCGCGGTGACCGCGCTGCCCATCCTGATCCTGCTCATGGAAAAACTGGACATTCTGCGTGCCCCGATCGGTCAACGCATCCTGCGCTACGCCAGCCTGGACGATATCGCCATCTGGGGTGTACTGGCGCTGATCTTGATGGACTGGGAACGCATCGGCCGCCAGGGCGCTTTTCTGGTCGGTTTCGGGATTGCCGCCTGGCTTTTCCACAAATTGATGATTCGCCTGGCCGAGCGCGACCGTTGGTTCGTTGCGCTGATCTGGCTGGCGGCCGTTTCCTTCGGCGCCGACTGGGCCGGCCTGCACTTCATGGTCGGTGCCTTCCTGGCTGGGGCGAGCATGGAAGCGACGTGGTTCAACCAGGAAAAAATGGACATGCTGCGTCATCATGTCCTGCTCGTCATCATGCCGGTGTTTTTCCTGTCCACCGGACTGCGTACCAACTGGAATGTCGGTGGGGCAGCTGTTTTCATCGCCGCCGCCCTGCTTCTGCTTGCCTCGATTGCCGGCAAGCTGATCGGCGTGCGCCTCGCCGGTCGCGTCCTGAACTGGGCGCCGGGAGAGGCCGGTATCATCGGTTGGCTGCTGCAGACCAAGGCGCTGATCATGATCATCTTTGCCAACATCCTGCTCGACAAGCAGATCATTACCAGCGAAACCTTCACCGCCCTGCTGCTGATGGCTGTTGCCAGCACCATGCTCACGGTACCCATGGTGGCGCCCCAACTGGCCCGCATGAAATCATTGATACAGCGTTCGGCCTGAGGAGACCGCCATGGCCTATGTTCCGACCTATTCCGAGCAGGTTCCGCCGAGTGAGGAAATTGAGGCCCGCAGCGGCTTGGCACTGCTCGAATTCGGCGCTAACTGGTGTGGACACTGCCAAGGCGCGCAGCCGGCCATTGCCGCAGCGATGGTTGCGTATCCCGATCTGGCGCATATCAAGATCGAAGACGGCGCGGGCCGTCGACTCGGGCGTACGTATCGGGTCAAGCTGTGGCCGACACTGATCCTCCTGCGCGATGGCCAGGAGGTCGAACGCCTGGTCCGGCCGACCGCTGAAGCCGACGTCGCGGCGGCCCTCAGGCGACTGTCGACAGGTTGACGCTCAGGCTGGCTGGCGACGTTTTTGCCAGGCGTCGAGTTCCGAGCGCTCGATCCAGGTTTCCAGGCGGTTGATGTTGCCCGGCAGTTGCCTGCTTTCCCACTGTTCGGTTGCCCAACGCTTGACGTTGGCGCGGAGGTCGCCGTGTTCGATGGCGTGTGCCAGTTCGACCTCCAGTGCATGCGGGTCGCCGCCTGTGGCACCCAGCACCAGCGCCGCTTCGTGCAGGTTCAGCGTGGATTTCTCGCTCATGATCGTCTCCGTGGCGGTGATGAATAGCCAATGTAGCAGATACGCTGCCGGCCTTGCCTCGCCTGAGCGGAAAACGTCGACGCTTCAATAATAGCGACGGGCGTTCTCGGCTTCCATCCGGCGCAGGGTCGCCTTGTCCTGGGCCAGCCGGCGTTCGGCTTCGTACTGGCGCTGCTGTTCCTCGCGCACCTTGCGTTGCTCATCGCGCTGCTTTTCGTATTGCGCCGCCGCTTCCTGGCGCTGCAGGTCGCGGGATACCTGTCGGCCGTATTCCTGATCGCGTTCCCGTTCGTATCGGGCACGCCGTTCTTCCTGCTCCCGCTGGCTTTCTTCCTGCCGGGCGGCATGGCGTTCCTGCGCCAGCCGCTCCCGTTCGCGCTGCGCTTCGATTTCGGCAAGGCGCATCTCGGCAGCTGCTTTTTCTCGCTCAAGAGCCGCTTGTTGCGCCAGGTTGGATTGATATCGAGCGTAGCCGAAGCCACAGGCACCAATAAGGGCGAGCAGCACCAGCAGCTTGGCATAGGAGCGCGGTTCGCCATCCTGACTCTGTTCGACTGTGGCGCGGGCGGCCAGCTTTTCGTCGTAGGCTGCCCGCCGTTCGGGGTTGGAGAGCGTCGAATAGGCTTCGCGGAGGGCGATCAGCTGATTCGTGGCATCCTCGTTGTCGCTGCTGCTTTGCAATTCGGCGAATTTGGCGTGCAGGCGGCGGTAGCTGACGGCAATGCTGTCCTGACTAGCGGTAGCGCTCACTTCGAGCAGATCGTAGAGGCTTTTCTGCATGTCCGGTTCTCAATAGCTGCGACGCGGGGTGTCGGCGGGGCTGGCCGGGCCGGGCACGATTTGCACGCCGCCCGGGATGGAGCGATCGTATCGGGCCTTCGATTCCAGCTCGTTCAACTGGGTGCTGTTCCGGATATGGGTCGATTCCGCCTGGCGCTGCTGGCTCCGGTCGACCTTGTCATGCTGTTGGTCAACACGGCTGGCATTGTGGGCGCATGGCGCATCGGAGATCACGGTCTTGCCGTTCTGTGCGCATTTATAGGTTTCGGCGACGGCGCTGCCCGAACAAGCGATCAATAACGCTGAACCCATCAGCCATTTTCCGGCATTCATTATTTTGTGTTCCCCCAGAGTTACCGGCGCATTCTAGGGATTGAATAATTCCGTGTAAATAAGGCGAACGTTCAGATCATCCCGCCATTGATCGAAATGACCTGTCCTGAGATATAGGCGGCACTATCCGAGGCAAGGAAGGCGACGAGGTCGGCGACTTCCTCCGGCTTGCCGGCCCGCTTCATCGGTACCAACTGCTTGATTGTGTCGGCGTCGAAGGCCCCTTCGATCATGTCGGTGGAGATGATTCCGGGGGCCACGGCATTGACCGTAATGCCACGACTGGCCAGCTCCAGCGCCAGCGACTTGCTGGCGGCGTGCAGTGCGCCCTTGGCTGCCGAGTAATTGACCTGGCCGCGATTGCCGGCGATACCGGCTACGGACGAAATGGTGACGATGCGGCCCCAGCGGGTGCGGATCATCGGCAGGGTCAGCGGCTGCGTGACGTTGTAGAAGCCGTTCAGCGACACGGCGATGACCGAATCCCACTGTTCGCCAGACATGCCGGGGAAGACCGCATCGGCATGAATGCCGGCGTTGTTGATCAGAATCTGGATGGGGCCGGCTTCAAGCAGTTTTTCCAGTG
>CAMKYP010000476.1 GCA_946477505.1 uncultured Dechloromonas sp.
GTCGCTGCAGAAGAGGTGCGCATTATATAGACTCAAAACCAACCGTCAACACCCTCTTTTGATTTTTTAAGCGCGACGCCCAGAAAAGAAAAAGGCAGCCGAAGCTGCCTTGTCGGGAAGACTCAATTAATCACGCAGAGAAGGAGGATCCACAACCACAGGTAGAGGTAGCATTCGGGTTACGAATGACAAATTGCGCCCCCTCCAGGCCTTCGGTGTAATCAATTTCTGCACCAACCAGATATTGGAAACTCATCGGATCAATCAATAGCGTCACGCCATTTTTCTCCATTGTCGTATCGTCTTCATTCACTTCCTCGTCAAAAGTGAAGCCGTACTGAAAACCCGAGCAGCCACCGCCAGTAACAAAAACCCGCAACTTGAGCGCCGGATTTCCCTCTTCCTCAATCAACTCCCTAACCTTACCGGCCGCACTGTCGGTAAAAACGAAAGGGGTAGACATTTCGGCAACTGCATTCATGAGCAAAACTCCAGAAAAAATTCACGCACGATTATGCGAGCCCGCACAATCCCGGTCAATCGCATTAGGCAGGTGTCTCGGTCTTAAGTTCCACAGACTGCCCAATCGTGTTCACCAAGCGCCCCTCGATCACAGCCCCTTGGTGCATTTCTATTGCCGTGTACTCGACATCCCCGACAATGCGTGCCTTTGATTGCATTTCCAGCGACTCGGTCACAACAACCGGACCGACGACCGAACCATTCGTAACCAAATGACCGACCCTAACAGCCCCCTCTACCCGCGCATGCTCACTCAGTACCAAGGTTGACGATGAAGCACCTTCCACAGCCTGAATACTGCCCTTCACCTCACCGTCCACACGCAAGCCACCGGTAAAGTAGACCGCCCCTTCAACTCTAGTTCCCGCACCAATCAGACTATCAATTCGCCCCAGTGGCTTGTTTTGCTCCTTTTTGCCAAACATCGCAAACTCCTAAATCTGCACTCATAGCTTGAACCTTATCGTACCACCTTGCAAAAGATGCGACTCGCTGCGGCACGCCCAATTAAGAGCTCCAACTTCCAAGGTGCGTTAGCGCGAATATTTTTTGTTTGCACGGAGCTCCGCCTCAGATCCCGGCGGCATCAGGCGCTCGAATATTTTCACCTCTTCTTTCAAGGCCGCATTTTCAGCCTCAAGCGTGCCAATTTTAAGAAGCAACTGCTGATGCGCTGTCCGCTCAATGCTTAACGCATTCTGAGCAGATCCCGCCACCGAACGGAGCAAAGCCAGTTCGTCATGTTGCAACTGCAACTGCCTGCGCAGATCGTTCTCGCCCGCGCCTTTCACCCCCGGCTCCCAATTATGCGCAGCAAACCACCCCAACCCGAACATAACAAGCGCAAACAATACGGAAAACAAGCAGAACCAAGAGAGAGGCAGATGCCGACGAACAACTACCCGTGGTGACAAAACACCAAATCGTCGCCGATATCTTTTGAGCTTAAGCGTGAGCGCCGGTGTAGGCATCCCGTTACCTCGCACTAATCATGGAAATTGCCGCACTCTGGACAAGCGGGAAACCGACTCCATACCCCACCTGTTCGAACCCTCGCCAAACACCCAGCAAAAACTAAACACCCGTTACAAAAGAGGGAACACAGAGCACAGATGGGAAAGTATATCGATCATTACAAAAATCGATCAACAGCCCACCAAACAATCCGCACTATCCAGGATTGAAGCAAGGCAAATGCTCAACAAAGCTCGCGCAATCTACCAAGGAGGTAGCACCAGACAATTTAAAGAAGCAGAGGGATAAGCGAAAGTCGGCACAGCGAGCCCTTGCGCGAGACTCTCATACTGGATAGCTACAGTAGAAGCCCAAGAGTGAGGCGATCAATAGGCCAGGCACAAATAAAAACGGGAGCCGAAGCTCCCGTTTCTGTTTCTGAATCTGGTTTAAGCCAGATTAGAAGGAGTGACGCAGACCGACGCTGAAGCCGGAAACTTGCGAACCGTCAGCCAAACCACCAGCAGCGGTAGCGGTGGTGTTCGGAGCGGAAACGCCGTACAGGTAGTCGTAGTTAGCGTTGTTCTTGTTGTTGATGCGGCTGTAGATGGCCTTCAGAACAGTGCGCTTGGACAGGTTGTATTCGTAGCCAGCAACGTAGTGGTTAGCACCTTCCTTGTCGACGCCGTTACCCTTCAGGTCGTTGGCGTGGCCCCACTGAGCCAGAATAGCACCCTTGCCCAGGTTGAACTTGCCGGACAGATAGGTGGTGTTCTGCTTCAGATCGGAACCGGTGGTCGGGTCGATACGAGCGCGGTCAAACAGGAAGCCGACCTGGCCGAAAGCAGCCTTGTACATAACGCCCAGACGGTGATTGTCAACCTTGTTCCAACCAGCAGCCAGACCATCACCAGCGGTGGTGGTGAATGCGGAGTTAGAAGAGTTCAGGGCGGTAACATCACCAACAGAACCATTGCCAGCAGCGTTAACTGCGGTGTAGGCGTAACCAACATAAACCGGGCCGGTTTCGAAGTTCAAACCCAGGGTCCAAGCGGTGTTGCCTTGACCAGAATTGTCACGGCCCATGGACTCGTGACCAGCCAGACCGGTGGTGGTGAAGCCGGTGGAGTAGGCCAGAACGCCGTTGAAGCCGCCAACGGTCGGAGAGACGTAGGCAATGGCGTTGTTGATGCGCTGGTCGAAGTGACCGGCACCCGAACCACCGGAGAACTTGGCCAGGAGGGCGGTGTTGGCGCCAATGCCGGTAGCACCGGAGTTGACGTCAAACTTGGCACCCAGAGCGCGGGTCGGGCCAGTCAGGTTACCAGCAACGATGGTACCGAAGCCACCAGCCAGACCAACGAAGGAGTCACGGTTGTTCCAAACACCAGCGGTACCGTCGGTATTCAGGCCACTTTCGAACTGGAAGACAGCCTTCAGGCCGTTGCCCAGATCTTCAACACCCTTGAAACCGATGTAGGAGGAGTTGGAGGTGACGCGGTTACGGTTGTTGTAGTCCAGACGCTCGGCAGCGCTATGGGCATTCACGGCTGCACCGTTAACACCGCCAGCGTTCGTGCCGCCGGTAGCCTTGACGCTGTCGAAGGTAGCGTCAGCAACGCCGTAGATGGTGACGTTGGTTTGAGCGAAAGCAGCGGTAGAAGCCAGACCAGCGATGGCCAGAGCGATAATCTTCTTTTGCATCAGAAAATCTCCTTAGTGGTTAGTTTTTGGTTTGACCC
>CAMKYP010000477.1 GCA_946477505.1 uncultured Dechloromonas sp.
ATCCCCACGAGTTGTCCGGCGGCATGCGCCAGCGCCAGGGCGATCATGGCGCGCTGGCGCATGCCGCCGGACAACTCGTGGGGATAGGCATCGAAACGGCGCCGCGCCTGCGGAATCTGCACCTTGTCGAGCATCGCCAGCGCCCTGGCTGCAGCGCTCTTGCGGTCGATGGCCTCGTGGGCGCGGATCGATTCGGTGATCTGCTGCCCGATGGTGTAGACCGGATCGAATGCCAGGCCGGGTTCCTGAAAGACCATCGATACGGTGCCGCCGCGATAGAGGTCGAGCGCCCTCCCTTTGAGGCCCAGCACGTCCTGGCCGGCAACTTCGATCTGCCCCTGGATGCGGGTCGTCGGCTCGGAATGCAGGCGGAGCAAGGTGCGCAGCGTTACGCTCTTGCCCGAGCCCGATTCGCCGAGCAAACCGAGGACCTGCCCGGCACCGAGTTCGAAGCCGACCTGATTCAGCGCACTGGCAACCCGGGCGCCGTGAAACTGGACCGACAGATCCTTGACCGAAACAAGCGGCGTATTCATGACTTCAGCTCCATCAGGGCTTCCGGATGGCCGGATGCCGGATCGTTGAGGTGGCAGGCAGCCACGTGCTCGGTGTTGTCGCCGAGCGCAGCCAGCACGGGAACGTGTTGCGCGCAGACCGCGTGGGCATGCGGGCAGCGGTCGCGGAAACGGCAACCCGACGGGGGATTGATCGGGTTCGGCGGATCGCCGGCCAGGGGTGACGATTCGGTACGCTGCGCCGGGTCCATCGACGGCACGGCGGAGAGCAAGGCCCGCGTGTAAGGATGCGCCGGGCTGCCGTAGATCGCCTCGACCGGACCGGACTCGATCACCTGCCCGAGGTACATCACCATCACGTAGTCCGACAGGTAATGCACCACGTGCAGGTCATGCGAGATGAACAGGTAGGTCAGCTGGCGCTCGGCCTTGAGTTCCTGCAACAGGTTGAGCACCTGCGCCTGCACCGACTTGTCGAGTGCCGCGACGGCCTCGTCGAGGATGACCAGTCGCGGGTCGTAGGCCAGCGCCCGGGCGATGTTCACCCGCTGGCGCTGCCCGCCCGACAGTTCGTGCGGATAGCGGTTGGCAAAATGCTGCGGCTCCAGCCCGACGCGCGCCAGCAGGTCACGCGCCTGCTGCGCCGCCTTGGCAGCCGGTACGCCATGCACCCTGGGGCCGTAGGCCACGGTTTCGGCAATGGTCAGGCGCGGATTCAGCGAGGCGAACGAATCCTGGAACACCATCTGCAGGTTCTTGCGGAACTCCTTGAGGCGCAGGCCGCGAAACTCCTCGACCCCTTCGCCGTCGAAAATCAGGTTACCGCTGTCGGCGTCCATCAGGCGCGCCACCAGCCGCGCCGTGGTCGACTTGCCGCAGCCGGATTCGCCGACGATGCCCAGTGTCTTGCCCTTGGGTACCGAGAATGTGACGCCATCGACGGCATGCACGAATTTGGTCTGCCGGTCGAAGGCACTGCCGCGCACGGCAAAATGCTTCTTGAGGTTGCGGACGATCAGCAGCGGCTGGGCGGGGCCGCCGCGGTCCGCTACGGATGGGGTTGGGCTGGCGGTATTCATCGACGGATATCCATGGCAGAGCGCACGCTGTCGGCGAGCAGGTTGAAGGCAATCGAGGTGACGAAGATCATCAGGCCCGGCAAGGCAGCGACCCAGGGATTGCCGTAGATGGCGGAGCGCAGGGTGTTCAGCATCAGGCCCCACTCCGGTTCCGGCGGCTTGACGCCGAGGCCGAGGAAGGAAAGACCGGAAGCCAGGATCATCGACACGCTGAGCAGGCCGGTCGCATAGACGAACACGGGGCCGAGGACATTGCCCAGGACATGCACGCGGATGATCGAGAAGGCACTGGCGCCACTCATCCGGGCCGCCTCGATGTAGTCGAGCTTGCGCACCTGGGTCGTCACGCTCTCGGCGACGCGCACGACCTGCGGCACGAAGACCAGGGTCAGCGCGATCAGGCTGTTGCTCATCCCGGGGCCGAGGGCGCCGGAGATGGCCACCGCCAGCAGGACCGACGGGAAGGCGTAGAACACGTCGAGCACCCGCATGATGACCATGTTGAGCTTGCCGCCGACGTAGCCGGCAAGCAGGCCGATGGTGGTGCCGATGCCGAATGCGGCCAGCACCGGCACGACGCCCATCAGCAGCGACAGGCGGCCGCCGTACATCAGGCGGCTGAGCAGGTCGCGCCCGAGTTCGTCGGTACCGAGCAGGAAGCCAGGGCTGCCCACCGGCAGAAGGCGCTTGAGCATGCTGGCCTTGTAGGGATCGGCCGGCGCCAGCCAGGGCGCACAGACGGCAGCGACCACGATCAGCAGCAACACGCCGGCGCTGATCAGGGCCATCGGATCGCGGTGCAACTGCCGCCAGACCACGGCCCAGTAACTGCGGCTCGGCGTGGCGGCGGCCGGCGCTTCGGCGGGCAGGGAAAGGGTAATTGAAGCGGACATTGGCATTCCTCTCAGGCGCGGCCCATGCGCGGGTCGATCATCGGTTGCAGGATGTCCACCAACAGGTTGAGGACGACGAAGAACATGCACAGCACGAGGATGGTTCCCTGGAGCAGCGGAATATCGCGCTGGAAGATGGACGTGTTGAGCAGGAAACCGGTTCCTGGCCAGGCGAAGACGGTTTCGACGAGGATCGAGCCGCCCATCAGGTAGCCGATCTGCAGCCCGGCGACAGCCAGTACCGTGGGCGCCGTGTTCTTGGCGACATGGCGGAACACGGCCATGCCGGACAGGCCACGGGCGCGCAGCGCGGTGACGAACTCTTGCGCCAGCATGTCGGCGACCAGCGCGCGGACCGTACGGGTGATGATGCCCATCGGGATCACCGACAAGGTGACAGCCGGCAGGACGAGATAGCGCAGGTGCTCGGCATCCCACAGCCATTCCGACGAACCGCCAGGACCGGCGCCCATGGCGGGAAACCAGGGCAGCCAGATGGAAAACAGGATGGTGAGCACGAGGCCCAGCCAATAGTGGGGAATGCTGACGCCGACAACCGACAGCGCGGTCGCCAGCTTGTCGATCCAGGTGCCGTGGCGGTAGCCGGCCAGCGCCCCCAGGATGCAGCCGATGACGACGCCGATCAGCGCGGCGACCCCAGCCAGCAACAGGGTATTGCCCACCGCGCGCAGCACTTCAACGGCCACTTCGCGACCGGTCGCGA
>CAMKYP010000478.1 GCA_946477505.1 uncultured Dechloromonas sp.
CCAGCTACATCATCGACCATTACCTGTTGATGCCGTTCGGGCTGGAATACCTGCGTACCCTGTCCTTCATCGTTACCATCGCCGCCATCGTCCAGCTGACCGAAATGGTCATCGCCAAGACCTCGCCGGCGCTGCAGCAGACGCTGGGCATCTACCTGCCGCTGATCACCACCAACTGCGCCGTGCTCGGCGTGCCGCTGCTCAACATCGCCAACGGCTACAACTTTGTCGATTCGCTGCTCTTCGGTGCCGGCAGTGCTGTCGGCTTCTCGCTGGTGCTGATCCTCTTCGCCGGCATTCGCGAACGCATCGAAGGCGCCGACGTCCCCGTCCACTTCCGCGGCGTCGCCATCGCCATGGTCACCGCCGGCCTGATGGCCCTCGCCTTCATGGGCTTTGCCGGCCTGGACAAATATCAATGATCCTGACCGCCGCAATTGACCGCCCCCGCATCGGCATCGACCTGACCGCCGGGTTGCCCGCAGCCATCCCGGCAGCAACCCCGGGCTTTGCACTCACCGGCAAGCGTTCGCCGGCGCCTGCCTTTGTCGCTTCTTCTTGCAGGCAGCAGCCTGCAGCGTCGTCGCTTCGTGGCAGACACCAGCGCCCGCATGCCGATGAGCGCAATCAATCACGGCGGGCAGGATAATGGACATCCTGCTCGCCATCGCCATCATGGCCCTCGGCGCCGTCGTGCTCGGCGCCGCGCTCGGTTTCGCCTCGATCAAATTCAAGGTCGAAGGCGACCCGCTGGTCGAAAAGATCGAGGCCATCCTGCCGCAAACCCAATGCGGCCAGTGCGGCTACCCGGGCTGCAAGCCCTACGCCGAAGCCATCGCCAACGGCGAGGAAATCAACAAATGTCCGCCGGGCGGTACCGAAGGCGTGCAGCGCCTGGCCGATCTGCTCGGCCGCGAAGTCAAGCCGCTCGACGCCGAGGAAAAACCGAAACAGCTCGCCGTCATCGACGAGAACACCTGCATCGGCTGCACGCTGTGCATCCAGGCCTGCCCGGTCGACGCCATCATCGGCGCCGCCAAGCAGATGCACGTCATCATCGGCCAGCAATGCACCGGTTGCGAACTCTGCCTGCCGCCCTGCCCGGTCGAATGCATCCACACGGAAGTCATTGCCGAAAACATCGACAGCTGGAAATGGAAATACCCGGTCGTTGAAATCAAGGCCGCTCCAATGAAAGAGGCTGCCTGATGCTGATGAACCTGTTCAAGTTCAAGGGTGGCGTCAAACCGCCGACCAACAAGACGCAGTCGCTCGGCAAGCCGATCGCCGTCGCGCCCCTGCCGTCGCGCCTGGTCGTGCCGCTGCACCAGAGCATCGGCGGCACGCCGCGTCCTGTCGTCCAGGCGGGCGACAAGGTACTGAAGGGCCAACTGATCGGCGAGGCCGACGGCTGGATATCCGCCGCCGTCCATGCCCCGACTTCAGGCACGGTTGTCGAGGTCGCCATGCACGTCCAGCCGCATCCGTCAGGCCTTGATGCGATGTGCGTGGTCATCGAACCGGACGGCAGGGACGCGTGGATTGCCCGCGAGCCGATCGACTACAAGGCGTTGACACCCGAGCAGGTCCGCGAACGCCTGCAGCAGGCCGGCGTGGTCGGTCTCGGCGGCGCGGTTTTCCCGACCCACGGCAAGCTGACCGCCTCGAAGACGGTGCCGATGGAAGAGATGGTGATCAACGGCGCCGAATGCGAGCCCTTCATCACCTGCGACGATCTGCTGATGCGCGAGCGCGCCGAGGAAGTCGTGCGCGGCGTCGGCATCTTCCGCGACCTGCTGCAACCGAAGAAGGTGCTGATCGGCATCGAGGACAACAAGCCGGAAGCCGCCGAAGCCATGCGTGCCGCCGTCAAGGCCGTTGGCGAAAACTTCGAGGTCATCTCGGTACCGACACTCTACCCGGCAGGTGGCGCCAAGCAGCTCATCCGCGTGCTGACCGGCAAGGAAGTCCCGGCCAGCAAGCGCTCAACCGATCTCGGGGTCCAGTGCTTCAACGTCGCCACCGCTTACACCGCATGGCGTGCCATCGCCCACGGCGAGCCGGTCGTGTCGCGCCTGGTGACGATCACCGGCAACGTGCATGAGCCGCGCAATTACGAAGTCCTGATCGGCACGCCGATGGACGAACTGCTCAAGCTGGCGACGCCGCACCCGGACACCGACGGCATCGTCATGGGCGGCCCGATGATGGGCTTCCTGGTTCCCGAGCCGGGTGTGCCGGTGGTCAAGGCGACCAACTGCCTGATCGCTCATTCCGAGCGCCTGTTCCCGCCCAAGGCGCCGGAAATGCCGTGCATCCGTTGCGGCTCCTGCGCCCAGGCCTGCCCGCACGAACTGCAGCCGTTCGAGATGTACTGGTTCTCGCGCGCCAAGAATTTCGGCAAAACGCAGGAATACCACATCTTCGATTGCATCGAATGCGGTTGCTGTTCCTTCGTCTGCCCATCGCGCATTCCGCTGGTCCAGTATTTCCGCTTCGCCAAGAGCGAGATCTGGGCGCGCGAACGCGAGAAAAACGCCGCCGACCAGGCCAAGGAGCGTTTCGAGTTCAAGCTGTTCCGCGAGGAACGCGAAAAGGCTGAAAAGGCCGAGAAACTGGCCAAGGCCGCCGCCGCGCAGGCTGCCAAGAAGGCCGCCGAAGCTGCGGCAGCTGCTGCCGCCGACAATGCCCCCGCGCCTGCGACCGAAGCCCCGGCCCCGACTGAAGCACCGTCTGCAGCCGATGCCGAAAAAGCCGCCAAACTGGCGACCATCCAGGCCGCCATGGAACGCGCCAAGGCCCAGCGTGAAGCCGCCCAGCCGAAAAATACCGACCACCTGACGCCGGAACAGCAGCGCGCCGCCGAAGAAATCGAATCCCGACGCGCGTCCGCCGGCCTGGCCTCGCCGGAAACACCGGCCAACGAGAAATCCGAGTAATGTTCGCCCCCGCCCCCTTCCTGCTCAAGGACACCAGCGTCAGCCAAGTCATGACGCAAGTCTGCCTCGCGCTGGTGCCCGGCATCGCCGCCTACGCCTGGCTGGTTGGCCCGGCCATCCTGGTCCAGCTGGTCATCGCCTCGCTGGCCGCGCTGATCGCCGAAACGGCGATGCTGCGTATCCAGAAAAAGCCGCTCGCGCTCTTCCTGTCCGATGGCTCGGCCATCGTCACCGCATGGCTGATCGCCTTGACCTTCCCAC
>CAMKYP010000479.1 GCA_946477505.1 uncultured Dechloromonas sp.
GCGAAGGCTGCGGAAGAAGCCAAGGCGGACACAGCGAGATAAATAATCTTCTTTTATCAAGTCTTTGTCTTCTAGAGGATTTTTAAATTGTCTTTATATTCAAATACATATAAATGTCATAATCGGCATATATGGCCAAATTGTCACTGCATTGGCATCGTTCCAGGAGTAAAAAATGTAAATGACAAAAAAACTCGAGATAAAAGAAGTTTTTCTTCATGTAAATAAGCTGTCGGCTATGTCATTGCTTCGTGGCGCGCAGTTTCATGGGGCTTGTTTTCCGTCTGGGGCGGGCCTTGGCCGGCGATTGGTACATGCCGGCTTGACCGGGATGAACGGTGGGTAACGAGGCAAAAGCCCGGTTTCGACGGTATGCCTGAGTGCGAGTCTCTTGCGGACGTGCGAATACGTCGGCTGAGTTGTCTTCGGCAGATCCCCTTTTTGGTGGCGCTGAGCAAAGCGGTTGGAAAATCCGGGACGCCGACGGCGTTCTTTGACGTCGGGTGCCGCGGAATAGGATAATTCCCGCTCTGCACGCCGCCTCAGGCCAATCACCGTCGCCGGGAAAGCTGCGGCTGTGCCTCGGTCCGCGATGCCGCGACCGTCAAGACAAAGGATTGCGAATATGCTTCTGATGATCGATAACTACGACAGCTTTACCTACAACATCGTCCAGTACTTGGGCGAGTTGGGCCAGGAAGTGAAGGTTTTTCGCAATGACGAGATTGCCATCGCCGAGATTGCCCGCCTCAAGCCCGAGTACCTGGTTATTTCACCCGGCCCCTGTGCGCCGGCACAAGCGGGTGTGTCGCTGGCGGCGATCAAGGAATTCGCCGGCAAGATTCCGCTACTCGGCGTCTGCCTCGGCCACCAGTCCATCGGCGAAGCCTTTGGTGGACGGATCGTGCACGCCAAGCAACTGATGCACGGCAAGGTGTCGCCGGTTCACCACAAGGATGTTGGCGTTTTCAAGGGCCTGCCCAATCCGCTGACCTGCACCCGCTACCATTCGCTGGCCATCGAGCGGGAATCGCTGCCCGATTGCCTGGAAATCACCGCGTGGACAGACGACGGTGAAATCATGGGCGTGCGCCACAAGACCCTGGCTGTCGAAGGCGTGCAGTTCCATCCCGAATCCATCCTGACCGAGCGCGGTCACGATCTGCTCAAGAATTTCCTGGACGAACACAAGCAATGACTCCGCAAGCCGCCCTCCAGCGTGTCATCGAACATCGCGAAATCTTCCATGACGAAATGGTCTCCTTGATGCGTCAGATCATGGGTGGCGAAGTTACGCCAGTCATGGTCGCCGCCATCATTGCCGGCCTTCGCGTCAAGAAGGAAACCATCGGCGAGATCGCCGCCGCCGCATCCGTGATGCGCGAACTGGCGACACCGGTCAAGGTTCCCTACGACAACCGCTTTGTCGATATCGTCGGCACCGGCGGCGATTCCGCCCACAGCTTCAATATCTCCACGACCTCGATCTTCGTCGCCGCTGCGGCGGGCGCCAAGGTGGCCAAGCATGGCGGACGCAGCGTGTCGTCCAGCTCCGGCAGCGCCGACGTGCTCGAAGCGCTCGGTGCCAACATCATGCTGTCGCCAGATCAGGTATCGGCCTGTATCGAGGAAACAGGCATCGGATTCATGTTCGCGCCTAACCACCATAGCGCGATGAAGCACGTTGCTCCGGTGCGCCGCGAAATGGGCGTGCGCACCCTGTTCAATATCCTCGGCCCGCTGACCAACCCGGCTGCCGCGCCCAATACGCTGATGGGGGTTTTTCACCCCGATCTGGTCGGCATCCAGGTCCGCGTCATGCAAAGACTCGGCGCCGAGCGCGTACTGGTCGTCCATGGCAAGGACGGCCTAGACGAAATCTCGTTGGGCGCCGCCACGCTGGTTGGTGAACTGAAAGGCGGCGAGATTCGCGAATACGAAGTGCATCCGGAGGATTTCGGCCTGCAAATGATGTCCCTGCGCAATCTGCAGGTTGCCAGCGCTGCCGAGTCCCGCGCCACCATGCTCGATGCGCTGGAGAACAAGGCGGGAGCCGCCCGCGAAATCGTCTGCCTGAATGCCGGTGCGGCGCTCTACGTCGCCAATGTCGCCGACAGTATCGGCGAAGGCATAGCCAAGGCCCGCGAGACAATCGCCAGCGGTGCGGCACGTGCCAGGCTGGATCAATTCGTTCAGTGCACGCAACGTCTGGGGGGCAAAGCATGAGCGACATCCTTAACAAGATTATCGCCACCAAGCGCCAGGAAGTTGCCGCTGCACAGGCCATCAAGTCGCTGGCTCAGGTCGAGGACGAGGCCAAAGCCCAGCCGGCGCCCCGCGATTTCGTCGGCGCCATCCGCAACAAGATCGCCTCCGGACGCCCGGCCGTCATCGCCGAAATCAAGAAGGCCAGCCCGTCGAAAGGCGTCATCCGCTCCGATTTCCAGCCGGCGGAGATCGCCCGCAGTTACGAACAGCACGGCGCCGCCTGTCTTTCGGTGCTGACCGATCGCGACTATTTCCAGGGCTGCCCGGAATACCTGCAGGCCGCCCGCGCCGCCTGCGCCCTGCCCGTGCTGCGCAAGGATTTCATGGTCGATGCCTACCAAGTCGCAGAAGCACGGGCGATGGGGGCAGACTGCATCCTGCTGATCGCTGCCGCCCTGAAGCTGGCCGATATGCAGGCACTGGAAGTGCAGGCCGAGGCATACGGTATGGCCGTGCTGGTCGAAGTGCACAACGGGGAAGAGCTCGATGCCGCGCTGCAACTGAAGACACCACTCCTCGGTATCAATAACCGCAACCTGCGCACCTTCGAGGTTACGCTTGATACCACCCTCGGTCTGCTCTCCCGTATCCCGGCCGACCGCATCGTCGTCACGGAAAGCGGCATCCTGAACCCGGAGGACGTCGCGCTCATGCGGGACAACAAGGTAGAGACCTTCCTCGTCGGAGAAGCCTTCATGCGTGCGCCGGAGCCTGGCGTTGAACTGGCCCGTTTGTTTGCCTGAGTGTGTTGCGTCAAAACAACAAAGTCCGTCAAAAGCGTCGTGGCAACGCAAACACCGGTTGCTCGAGGGTTTTGCCCTTGCGACAATCGACGCAACTTCTCGATCCGAGAGGTAAAGCTTGGAATGGCTTTCGGGTCAAACCAAAAACTAACCACTAAGGAGATTTTCTGATGCAAAAGAAGATTAT
>CAMKYP010000480.1 GCA_946477505.1 uncultured Dechloromonas sp.
CGTCATTTTCTCAAATTGCGCTGCATGATGGGCGCTTATGCAGAGTTTCCCTAGTGGATATGTTGTCGCGTCCACAGATACGGACTCATCGTGCACTGGCTTCATGAGGTATAAGCTTCGGAAACTCTAAACAGTTTACTTGATTGCGTAATGGATACCCCAAAAAAGCCGGGGCTCCCTGGCTTTTAATCGCTTGACACATTCCAAACAGGTTTAAATGGATCTCGTCAGTTCAGTCCGAGCCTGATTGCCAATTATTTATTTACTTGCTGCAAATTCTCAATACCGCCGATGTGACCAAAGCCCAAAGGGCTGCAAACATCGAAGTAACTCCGCCAACAGCTGGTGAAGCTGATAAACGCCCCCCCGCTAACCAAGCTGGGCAAGCGAGGATGAGCACTGCTGTTTCCCTCAGTGCGCGCTCATCCGGCGACACAACCCCAAATGGTGGCCGTGCTGCACCATGTGCAGCACGCCTGCGCCTATTCGGACGAAGCACTGATCTGAAGCTGGATCGAGAATCTCCATTAGCAACACCTCTGCTACGAAACATACTTTACGGATGAGCCCCCTATCGATCCACCGTCCTACTCACCCAGAACATCAAACGGCGCAGCAACATCGAGCCAATAATCAAGCATATGAACAAGTGTGCTGCATGCCGAGCCCAGCAGCCTCGGCCACAACCTACGGATGATTCTCAGGAAGCCGCTGACTCTTCGTACCCAGATTCAGGCACTTCTCCAAGCATTATCCGGCACCCTCACAAATTTCACCTGCATTGGCCACATTACGCTGCGTAACGCATTACTGCAAAACCGACTAGGCAATCAGGCTGTTGCTCCAATCCACTTATCATCGGCACTGCAGTACATCGCTGATGATCTGGGAACACTACTAAGCGGGGATTCGGCGTGGCAGCTGGCTGCGCGGTGCTAAAATCCCCGCTCAGCCCATTTGCCAATTGATTTCGCTCGATGCGCCAGCTCACCCTCGACCTGCTGCCGGAAAGTCCGCCCTCGCTGGACAATTTCGTCCCCGGCACCAACGCCGAGACCGTCGCGGCGCTGACCGAATGGCTGGCCGGCGGGCGCCCGGATACCTCGTTCTGCCTTTACGGCGAATCGGGCTGTGGCCGTTCCCACCTGTTGCTGGCTACCGGCTTCGCCTACGTCGATGCCGCGCTCAATCCTTCGCTGGCCGGGATTAGCGCCGGCGAAACGCTGGCCGTGGACAACGTCGACCAGCTCGATGCCGACGGGCAGGTGGCACTGTTTGCGCTGTTCAACCAGATGAAGATGGACGGCGGACGGCTGCTCACCGCCGCCCCCCAGCCTCCGGCCCACCTGGCGCTGCGCGAAGACCTGCGTACCCGCCTCGGTTCCGGCCTGATCTACCGCCTGCAACCCTTGTCCGATGCCGAAAAGGCGGATGCCATCGCCACCCTGGCCAAGGAAAGGGCGCTCAAGCTGTCGCCGGAAATGATCGGCTACCTGCTGCGCCATGTCTCGCGCGACATGCGCACGCTGGCCATGCTGGTCGTCGCCCTCGACCAATACACCCTCGAACAAAAACGCCCGGTCACGCTGCCCCTGCTGCGCGAACTGCTTTCCCTGGAACACGACGCATGAATCTCGCTCTCTTTGACCTCGACAACGCACCGCGCAGCGGTTCGTTGCGGCGCAGGCTAACCTGCGTCAGCAGGTTAAGCACGCAGTGCGGCCGTAGCCACAACACCCTACGGATGCCCAAACCATGAACCTTGCTCTCTTCGACCTCGACAACACCCTCCTCGCCGGCGACTCGGATTTCGAGTGGGCGCAATTCCTGATCTCCAAAGGCGTCGTCGACCGCGAGGTGCAGGAAGCCAAGAACATCCAGTTCTACGAGGATTACAAGGCAGGCACGCTCGACATCTACGAATTCCTGGCCTTCCAGCTGGCCCCGCTGGCCCGCCACAATCGCGCCGAACTCGACGCCTGGCACAAGGAATACGTCGAACGCCACATTCGCCCGATCATGACCGTCAAGGCGCGCACGCTGGTACTTGAGCACTTGGCCGCCGGCGATCTGTGCGCCATCGTCACCGCCACCAACAGCTTTGTCACCGGCCCCATTGCCCGCGAATTCGGCATCCATCACCTGATCGGCACCATCCCGGCGGTCGATGTTGCGACCGGCGCCTTCACTGGCCAGCCGACCGGTACGCCGTCATTCCAGGGCGGCAAGATCACCCGCGTCGAGGGCTGGCTGGAGTCGTTGGGCATGTGGTGGGGTGCTTTCGACAACAGCTATTTCTACAGCGACTCGTACAACGACCTGCCGCTGATGGAGAAAGTAACCAAGCCGGTGGCCGTCGACCCCGACGACAAGCTGCGCGCCCATGCCGCCGCCAGCGGCTGGAGCATCCTGAGCCTGCGCTGACCTCATGCTGCGCATCCCCTTCCTGAGCGCGGAGGCGCCTTACGCGATCATCGCGATGGCGCTGTTGCTGATGGTCATCCTCCGCCCGCTCCGGGCAATGCGCCCCTCGCTGATCAACACCAGCGTCTTCTTCCTTGCCTGCCTCATTGGCGACCTGCTAGCCGGCCTGGTTTCCGGCGGCTCCACCAGCAGGGCCGCAGCCGGTTGGCTACGCCAGCTGGCCGTCTTCGGCGAAGGCCTGGCGGTCATCCGTTTCGCTGGCCTGGCCTTCTTCAATGTCGCGCTGCCCCGGATGAACCTGCGGATTTCGGGCATCCTCGGCGACATCCTGGTCATCATCGCCTACATCGGCTGGGCATTCTTCCGCCTCAATCTCGCCGGCGTCGAACTCAACCACCTGTTTGCCAGCACCGCCATTCTCACCGCCGTGCTGGCCATTTCCATGCAGGACACCCTGGGTAACCTGCTCGGCGGCGTCGCCCTGCAAATGGACAATTCGCTGGAAATCGGCGACTGGATACGCATCGACGACCTCTCCGGCCAGGTCACCGACATCCAGTGGCGTTTCACTGCACTGGTGACACGCAATGGCGAGAAGGTCGTCGTGCCCAACAGCCAGCTGATGAAAGGGCGCTACTACGTGCTCTGCGACAAGCACCAGCCACAGCCCGGCTGGCGTCGCAGCATCGGTTTCAACGTAGACCTCGCCATCCCGCCCGGCAAGGTCATCGACCTGATTCAAACCGACATTGCCGATGCCAACAT
>CAMKYP010000481.1 GCA_946477505.1 uncultured Dechloromonas sp.
GTCTAATTCGTCGGCAGCGTCAGATGTGTATAAGAGACAGATCACGCCCCGGGCAAGACGATTCCCACCAAGGATGGACAACTGCTTCTTGAATCTCCTACAGCAGCAAATTAGCTGAAAACGCCGTTTCCATTGCTTTACACAATATTCTGAAGAATATGGCTGGCCTGATTGAAACAAGCAAATCACCAAATGGTCTGCCATCGCCTATGGACCCGAATACTAGTGTTGGTTTCGGGCAAAGGTGAGATTGGCCTAATGCTTGATGTGATGTCACACCCGACGAATCGCCGAATCGGATCGACCTGAATGGCTCGATCCGATTCTCAAGAACCTTTGGCTTTTCTGTTAAATCGTACTCTAGTTTAAGCAATACCAGCAGGTAGTAGTTTTAGGCGTCAGGATCCAAAGCGCTTGTTGTTGGGATTAAGTTGGTTCGCATGGTTGTTCAGCGCATGACGATGGGCGTCATTATTGGGGTTGAGGCTATTGCTGCGGTCATTATTGCTATTGAGCAACAATTGTTCGTTTAGGTAATAACCATGGGAGCCAAGGCCCAAATTGACACGCACATCGACAATGTTGACACCGGAATAAGGCCTATCCAGCAAGTAAAGGTAGTTCCAGATGTCATCTTTGTCACCGATGTCGATATCCACGTTAGCGCGTTTGGCCGTAACAAAGGGATCCAGTTCGCAAAGACAACGAGCGCCAGGACGGGATTCATCACAATGGCTGCGTAGTAATACCGGCTCAACCCTACCCAACATGTCGCAAAGTTCCTCTACCGTTTTGCATTGGTGCAGTCTAGGGCTACCGCCGGCTACCCAATGGCTTCGCCGGCGATGCGACGTAGGCATGAGACGCGTTTTGTGGATGCTGGCCAGCATGGTGACTTGCTTCCAGCTAAGGTAGCCAGCTTGTTGAGCGACAGCCTCCAAGGATGCGGCGAGTGGTAAGCCGGTAGTGCCGCGGTGTTGCTTGGCCTGCCGCTTAAGCTTTTCTAACGCGGTGGCACTGATGGTGTTGGTTTGCATACGTTCTCCATGTCGTAACGCGGAAAAGCAGTGCCCATTGCCGCTACCCGCAAAACCATGGGGAAGACGATTGCAAAACAAAAAAATGTCGTTCCGGCGAACCAGATGAGCCTAGATGGGCAGCTCGCATCGACTTGTGCGATGGGCAAATTATACCGAGCAATGGTGTGCAGGCAAGAATTGCCATACAACATGGCGCAGAAAAATACCTACATACTCATTTGGCAGCGTTCCTTCGCTCTTAGCCGGGGAGAAATTCGACATAGCACCAGAAAGCACTCACTCACCGGAACCACGGATCTGGCTACACCGCTCCACGCTACTAACGACGTTTCCATTGAGCACCATCAGTTGCCGAGTGGCAGCTAATCATCACATTGCTGTCTGATCCTTAGCGCTGAAGCAAGGTCGGCTTTGGCCGAACTCCCGCCACCATCTAACGACAAAGCTGTCCCTTTCCCGTTCTTTTCAGCCTGCGACACTCCCAAGGTGCCATCGGATTCGGCTCCTGCCAAATCCCAATCCGTCCAGCTTTCGCCTGTCGTTCAGCTTCTGGATAACCCAGGCGCTGCTCTCGCGTAAGCTCTGGGGAAAACTGAAATGCGTACCAGGCATACCCCGCTTCAATCATTGCCTGTCCGACATCCCGATTTCCGACCCGTACATGGCACACCTGCCGATAGAAGCGATCCTCCTTGTAGCACCAAGCCGTGGTTTTCTGACCCGCAACGAGGGATCGAAGGTAATTCCTCGCCGATCTCCAATACGCCTGACCCGTTTCCGGCGTGTCGGCACCGGATAGACGAATGTTGATTAGACCTCGTTCGTCAGTCATGAGTTTGAGGGTATCCCCATCAGGGTTCTTCAGCACGCTGCCAGTGACTTCAAACGGTCTATGAAATCGGCCTTCCGCATGCGCGGCCTGGATGCCAGTCATCAACAGAGCGAGGGCAAATTGCCTAATTATTGTGCGGCTTATCGAAAGCATATTCCCGTCAATCAGTTAGGACTCGTCCTAAGCTCGAACCCACAAGCTTATCCACAGATTTCGGGGATAAACGATCTTTATCAAAGCAGGGGCTGCTGCGGGTTTTCGGCGACGAGGTTGTCAGCCGGATAGGCGTAGAGGAAACGTCGGCTATCTGACACTGATGCCTGGAGCCAGCCATCGTAGTCCTGCTCATGCAGGATCACGATGGACCGCTTTTCATCGTCAGGTTTATGAAACTGGCGCATGAGTGGATGCTGGTCTGCATTGATCGTCAGCATCGTGTAGCTGTAGGTCGTTTCGCCACCCGGGTTCTTCCAGATCGACCACAGCCCGGCAATCCCCATCGGTTTGCCATCGGCGCGGGAAATCCGGGTTGGCACTGCACGGCCAGTGCGCCAGTCGGGTTCATAGAACGCTTCGGCCGGAATGATGCAGTGCCGAGCCAGACGCCAGGCATCCCGGTACGACGGTTTCTCATGCACCGTTTCCGAGCGTGCGTTGTAGGTGTTGCGGGCAATCGTCGTATCTTTTGCCCAGTGAGGAATCAGACCGAACGAGCCGACCAGTAATTCCCGGAACGGAACCGCTTCGTCGCCGACATCGGCAAACTCATGTTTGCGCAGGAAAGGGCCGTGATACCCGGGCCACAGGCTGGGTTTCAGGCCGAGTGGCAGGTCGTGAACGCCGAAATAGGCTTTCAGCTGGGCAGGATCGGTCTGCGGATCATAGTGGGCACACATGCCCGGCAGAATAACAAAACCCCTCGGTTTTGGACGCCGAGGGGTTCTGCGGGACTACGAGATTACGGTATTACCAGACAGCAAGACTCACTTGGCAACCGGGGCTTGAGGTGCCGGCTTGGCTTCCGGCTTCACCTCTGGCTTGCCTTCGGTCTTCTCATGCTTCTCGTGTTTCTCGTGCTTGGCTGGCCTTCATCCGTCGCTGCAGAGTCCTGGGCCTGTCACTGGCTGAGATTCACGAACTACAGAGCTATCAGGACGACCCTCATCAGCCTTGTACCGCCGTCAACGCCTTGCTCGATGATCACATCTCTCATGTGCGGTCGCAGATAACCGCTCTGCAAGCGCTTGAGAAACAACTCGTTTCACTGAGAGCGAGTTGCAACGATGACCGGGAAGTTGAGGCGTGTGGGGTTCTTG
>CAMKYP010000482.1 GCA_946477505.1 uncultured Dechloromonas sp.
GGGTCTGCTCCTCGCCGAACGCATCGCGTTCGCGCCGGCTGCGCACGGCTGCCTCGATGCTGCGCACGCAGCGCCAGCGTTGCCCCTGACGGGTCGGGAACAGGCGCATCTGGTCGATCGGATGGTGGGCACGACAGCAATAGCAGAACTTCATTTCCGGCATTCCAAACTCCTTGGCGAGCAGTTCTCGGGAGGTGAGTTCGAGGATGCAGGCCCTGTGTTACGTCAGGATGACGCCGCCGGAGTTCTTGTCATGGCGCTGCAATCAAGCCTGCCTAAACTGAATGTTCAGTTTTTTCGGGATGACTCATGAGCGGTGTGATGGATGACGAGCGGGCTGAGTTGCAGCGACTCCTCGACGAGGGGCTTCTCAAGCCGGTATTCCAGCCGATTCTGGATTTCCGGGTGCGCGCCGTGCTCGGCTACGAGGCCTTGATCCGCGGGCCGGAAGGCAGCCCGCTTTCCCGTCCGGACCAGCTATTCGGCGCCGCCGCACGGCACGGTCTCTCACGCACTCTCGAACATGCCTGCCGCGAGGCCAGCCTGCGCGCCTTCGCCCGTCAACGCCTGGCTGGCAAACTGTTTCTCAACGTGACGCCGGACTGCCTGCTCGATGTCCGCCTGCTCAACGGCCATACCCGCGAGCTGCTGATCGAGCTCGGCATCGCCCCGAACCGGGTTGTCCTTGAATTGACGGAAAACCAGCAGATCACCGATATGCCGGGCATCCTGGATGCCCTGCTGCATTACCGGGGGCGAGGCTTCCAGATCGCCATCGACGATCTGGGCGAGGGCTTTGCCAACCTGCGCCTGTGGTCGGATCTGCGTCCGGAGTTCGTCAAGATCGACAAGCATTTCGTCCATGGCATCGCCGACGACCGGATCAAGTTCCACTTCGTGCGCGCCATGCAGGATCTCGCCGAGATCGGCAATGCCTCACTGGTCGCCGAAGGGATCGAGTGCGAGGAAGATTTCGTCTGTATTCGCGATATGGGCATCGCCTGTGGCCAGGGGTATTTCATCGCCCATCCGGAATCCAGCCCGATTCGGCAGCTCTCACGGCGAACCCTGTCGGCGCTGGATCAGCAGTCGCTGGCCCTGTCGCCGATGACCGGCGGCCCCGGGCGCCTGCCGACGGCCCGCAGCTTGCTCAAGGCCATCGTTCCGGTTCCCATGCATGCCAGCAACGCCGAGGTAATCGAGCGCTTCGAGGCCGATCCCTCGCTCGATGTGTTGCCCGTTGTGCAAGGCAGCCAGCCGGTGGGCATGATCAACCGGCACAGCATGATCGACCGCTTTGCCCGGCCGTTTCGTCGCGAATTGTTCGGGCGCAAGAGTTGCGAGCTGTTCATGGACCAGGCGCCGCTGATCGTCGACCAGCACGCCACCATCCAGGAGCTGGCCATGATGCTGTCGCTGGCGCCGCGTCATTACCTGATGGATGGCTTCATCGTCACCGGCGATGGCGAATATCTGGGCGTTGGCAGCAGTCACGACCTGATGGGGATGATCACCGAAATGCAGATCAGCGCGGCGCGCTACGCCAATCCGCTGACCCAGCTGCCCGGCAACGTGCCGATCAACGAACATGTCGACCGCATGCTCGCCGCCGGCAGCCCTTTCGTCGCGGTTTATGTCGATATCGACAATTTCAAGCCCTTCAACGACACCTACGGTTACCGGCGTGGCGATGACGTGATTCAGACGCTGGCCCGCCTGCTTTGCGAACAGGTCGATGAGCGCCTGGATTTTGTCGGGCATATCGGCGGCGACGATTTCTTCGTGGTTTTCCGCAGCGCGGACTGGGAAATCCGTTGCTGGGAAATCATCTCCCGCTTTGCCGAGGCAATCGCTAACTTGCTGGGTATCGACGAACGTTTGCGCGGCGGCTACATGGCGGAGAACCGGCGTGGCGAACTCAGCTTCCAGGCATCGCCGACACTGTCGCTGGGCGCGGTTCGTGTCGCCGCGGGCGAGTGCGAATCGCATCGCGAGGTCGCCGCTGCGGCGTCGGCAGCCAAGAAACAGGCCAAAAAACGCGCGCGGATGACGGATGCCGAACCCTCGGGAGGCAGCCTCTTCATCGAGCGGCGGCGCCTGGGCGAGCCCATGGCGGTCGGCCTTCCCCGGCCGTTGATCAACTGAAGCGGCTGCCGGCAGGCGGAGTTGTCGCCTGCCGGTGATCGAAGCAAAGGCGCCGTCGCTAAGTCAGCTATTGGCAACCCGGCTGGCCGGGAAGCGGGCGGCAAAGCGGCTGCCGACGCCCAGTTCGCTCTTGATGTCGAGCTGGGCCTGGTGGCGATTCAGCGAGTGCTTGACGATGGCCAGTCCGAGGCCGGTACCACCCGAGTCGCGCGAACGGCCACGGTCGACGCGGTAGAAGCGTTCGGTCAGGCGGGGGATGTGCTTGGCGTCGATGCCCGGGCCGGTATCCTGCACCGCGAACTCGGCGCCTTGCGGCGAAGTCTTCCAGCTCAGCGTGATCTTGCCGCCGGGGGGCGTGTAGCGCACCGCGTTGGTCACGAGATTGGCCAGCGCGCTGATCAGTTCGGGCTCGGAACCGCGCAGATCGCCGTTGCCATCGGTCTCGACGACGATGCTGTGGCGGCCGGCGGAGAGCGCTTCGGCGTCGCGGCGCAGCTTGTCGATCAGGCTGGCCATGTCGACGACGTCGTTGTCCGGCGGCGGAGCCGATTCGATCGACGACAGCGTCAGCAGATCCTGCACGATGGACTGCATGCGGTCCGACTGGTCGGCCATCATCGCCAGATAGCGCCGGCGCTCCGCGTCGTCCAGCTCGATTTCCTGCATGGTTTCGAGGAAGCCGGCGAGCACCGTCAGCGGCGTGCGCAACTCGTGCGAGACGTTGGCGACGAAATCGCGGCGCGTCTGGTCGAGGCGGTCGGCCTGCGTGATGTCCTTGATCTGCATGAGCCGGCGGCTGCCGGCATAGGGAATGACGTGGATGGCATAGACGCGATCCTTGTAGCGTTCCGGGCGCAGGGTCAGCGGGCGGCTGAAATCGAGGGCTTCGAGGTAGGCGACGAATTCGGGCTGGCGGACGAGATTGAGGATGGATTGCCCCTGGTCGGTGTCCAGTTTCAGACCGAGCTGGGTTTCCGCCGTGGTGTTGCAGAACATGATGTTGTTCTGCAGGTCGAGCATCACCACGCCGTCGGTCAG
>CAMKYP010000483.1 GCA_946477505.1 uncultured Dechloromonas sp.
GGCGGTTCGTCTCGGATACTGCCTCGTCGGGGCGTACGGCCAGTGTGCCGCTGCCGCCGGGGCAGGGCGAGTTTGAAATCTCTGTCTTGCCGTTTGGCAGGCGGCATTTATAGATTTCGGCGCCAGCCGGCTGGATGAGCATCAGGCCGGCGAGAAGGGGCAGGAGTGTCCGGTGCATGGTTTCGTTATAGCTTAAACGCGGCACCGGACAAGTCAGTTGACCGGGTTTTCCGCTGTCTCGATTTTCGGCACCTGGCCGGATTTGTCGGTAAATCGGTCGAGGTAAATGTAGACGACCGGCGTCAGGTAGAGCGTCAGGAGCTGCGACAGCATCAAGCCACCGACTACCGCCAGACCGAGCGGTTGGCGCACCTCGGCACCAGCACCGATGCCCAGGGCGATGGGCAGGGTGCCGACCAGGGCAGCCATGGTGGTCATCATGATCGGCCGGAAGCGGACCAAGCTGGCCTGGAAGATCGCTTCGCCGGGCGCGGCTCCCTCCTTGCGCTGCTTTTCCAGGGCGAAGTCGATCATCATGATGGCGTTTTTCTTGACGATGCCGATCAGCATGATGACGCCGACGAAGGCGTAGAGGCTGAGGTCGACCTTGAAGACGAGCAGGGTGATCAGTGCGCCGAGGCCGGCGGAGGGCAGGCCGGAGAGGATGGTCAGCGGATGGATGAAGCTTTCGTACAGGATGCCGAGGACCAGATAGACGACCAGCACCGCAACGAGCAAGAGGATGCCGAGTCCTTGCAGCGACGACTGGAAGGCTTGTGCCGTGCCTTGCAGGCTGGTGGTCAACGAGACCGGCACGCGGATTTCCTGCTCCAGCGCCTTGATGCGGTCGACGGCATCGCCCAGCGACACGCCGGGCAGCAGGTTGAAGGAGATGGTGACCGACGGCAACTGGCCTTGGTGATTGACGGTCAGTGCCTGCGTCTTGCGCGTGAAGCGGGCGACGGTGTCGAGCGGGATCAGCTTGCCGTTGCCGCGCACGTAGATGCGCGACAGGGCCTGCGGGTCGGCCTGGTATTCGGGCGCGACCTCAAGAATGACCTGGTATTGCGCTGTCGATCCGTAGATGGTGGATACCTGGCGGGCGCTGAAGGCGCTCTGCAGCGCATCCTCGACCTGGCCGAAGGTGAGGCCGAGCGAGGAGAGCTTGTCGCGGTCGATATCGACACCGACGACCGGGCTGAGGTTGCTCAGGTTGTTGGTGACATCGACGAAGCCGGGTAGCTGGCGGATCTTCTGGGTCAGCGTTCCGGTCCATTCGTAGAGTTCGTCGAGGTCGGTATCCTGCAGCGTGTATTGGTACTGCGCAGCGGTGATCTGGCCGCCGATGCGGATCACCGGCGGGTTCTGCATGTAGACCTTGATGCCTGGAACGGCGGCGAGTTTCGGGCGCAGGCGCTGGATGATCTGGTCCGGCGTCGATTTCCGCTCGCTGGCCGGCTTGAGGATCATGAAGACCGTGCCGGTGTTGGCGGTCGGCCGAATGCCGCCGGCACCGACCGATGACATGAAGGAGGCGATGTCCGGTTCCTGGGCGACGATTTCCGCCACCGCGCGTTGGTGGGCGACCATCGAGGTGAAGGACGCATCCTGCGCCCCTTCGGTGAAGGCGATGATCTGGCCGGAGTCGCCGCTCGGGATGAAATCCTTCGGTACGTGCGTGAACAGGTAGCCGGTAATCAGCAGCGTGGCGACGAAGCTGGCCAGGATAGTGCGCGGATGGCTCATCGCCAGGCGCAATGTCTTTTCGTAGCTGGCATGCAGGGCATCGAAGAAGCGCTCGAACAGCTGGAAAACCCGGCCGTGCGATTCCGGTTCGGCATGGCGCACGTAGCGGCTGCACAGCATGGGCGTCAGGGTCAGCGAGACGAAGCCGGAAACCAGGATGGCGACGCAGATGGTCACCGCGAACTCGTGAAGCAGCCGGCCGACGATGCCCTGCATGAAGAGTACCGGGATGAACACCGCGATCAGCGAGATGGTCATCGAGATGATGGTGAAGCCGATCTCCCTGGCCCCCTTGATCGCCGCCTGGAAGGGCGGTTCGCCGGCCTCGACGTGGCGGACGATGTTCTCCAGCATGACGATGGCGTCGTCCACCACGAAGCCGACCGACAGCGTCAGGGCGAGCAGCGACAGGTTGTCCAGGCTGTAGCCGAGCACCGACATGGCGGCGAAGGTGCCCACTACCGAGATGGGGAGCGCCAGGCTGGGGATGACGGTGGCCGAGAGGTTGCGCAGGAAGAGCAGGATCACCAGGATGACCAGCACCGCCGACAGGATCAGCGTGAATTGCACATCGTCGATGGCATGGCGGATCGAAAGGCTGCGGTCGAACAGGATCTTCATGTTCACGGCGGCCGGCAGCTTGGCTTGGAACGACGGCAGGATGTGCTTGATGGCATCGACCGTCTCGATGGTGTTGGCCCCCGGTTGGCGCTGGACGGCAAGCACGATGGCGCGTTTGTCGACGTTCCAGCTGGCGATGCGGATGTTCTCCACGCTGTCGATGGGGGTTGCCACATCCTCCAGGCGCACCGGCGCACCGTTGCGCCAGGTGACGATGAGCGGCCGGTAGGCGGCGGCGTTGTTCAGCTGGCCGTTGTCCTTCAGCGCGAAGGTCTGGCGGTTGCCGTCGAGCTGGCCGACCGGCTGGTTGACGTTACCTTGCGCAATGGCCTGCTGCAGTTCGTCGATGCCGATGCCGCGGGCGGCGAGCTGGTCCGGATTGGCCTGGACGCGCACGGCGTATTTCTGCGAACCGTAAATCTGCACCTGAGCGACGCCGGGAATAGTGGACAGGCGCTGCGCCAGCTGGGTTTCGGCATATTCATGGACCAGCGACAGCGGCAGGGTCGGCGACGACATGGCGATGTAGAAGATCGGCGAGTCGGCCGGGTTGACCTTGCGGAACGATGGCGGCGTCGGCATGTTGGGCGGCAGCTTGCGCTGGGCGGCCGAAATGGCCGACTGCACGTCCTGCGCTGCCGCATCGATGTTCCGGTCGAGGGCGAACTGCAGGGTGATGGTGGTCGATCCCTGGGCGCTGGTCGAGGTCATCGAGTCCAGCCCGGCAATCGTCGAGAATTGCCCCTCGAGCGGCGTGGCGACGGCGGCGGCCATGGTTTCCGGCGAGGCGCCGGGCAGGCTGGCGCTG
>CAMKYP010000484.1 GCA_946477505.1 uncultured Dechloromonas sp.
TTGCTGTGTGTCTTTCCTGTTCGCGTCGTGACTTGATATTGTTTCCTGATGGGATACATTTTGATGCCGATTCCATGGCTATCGAGATCGTTGTCCGAACGGTACGATGCCATCCCATGAATGCCACCGACTTTACAAAAACGCGCGCACTGACCGGTGAATCATCGGGTTTCTGCGATCCTGTGTTGAGCGTCGAAGACTATGCGCGCTTGCGTGAATATGCCATGAACGATGAGCTGGCGGACGAGCTGGATCGGGCAATTGTAGTTCAAAGGGAACGGGTTCCGGACGATGTGGTGACCATGAACGCTCGTTGCAGCTATCTGGACGAGCGCTTGGGGACGCAGCGTGAAATCGAACTGGTTTTTCCCGAAGAAGCGGACCCGGCAGCAGGCAAGGTATCGGTGCTGACACCGGTCGGCAGTGCATTGATCGGCTTGAGAGTAGGCCAGGAAATCGCCTGGGATTTTCCCGACGGTTCCGTGCGGCGATTGAAAGTCACCGGCGTCTGCAAAGCCACTGCTTAAGTTTGCCGGTCGACGGCGCTCGTTTTGGCGCGCACTTTTGCTGCCACGACAGCAGGGTGCAACTCCCTTCATGACCATTCCACGGAGAGTTTGATGATGTTCTTTATCCAAACCGTTGCGGAAACGCAGAAGAGCATGCTGGCAGCCGCTGGCGTTTTTGCGGAGAGCGTTCTGTCCGCTACCGGGCGAGTGATGGAACTCCATATCGAGCTGACACGAACCGCTGTCGAGACATCCGCGGATGTGGCGCGGGAGTGCATTGACGCTTGCCTCGTCAAGGACAATCTCCTTTCCCCGAATTTCCTGCTCCGGTCTGCGCAGGCCTTGCAGTCTGGGTAAGCGCTGGCCGAATTTTGCCGGAGCGGCGGCAAGCCGCTATCCTGAGCGGGTTTCGACCCTGCGTTGTCGGCTTGCCATGAAATTTTCCCGCATTTTCCTGAACCGTCTGCAGAGCCAGGCGAGTACTGACGACACGGTCGTCGTGGTCGATGTCTTGCGGTCGTTTACGACCGCGGCGGTAGCGCTCGATAACGGTGCCACGGCTGTCTATCCCGTCGAGGGTGTGTCGGCTGCGGCGCGCCGGATGGCTACACTGGACGATGCCGTTTCGGTCGGCGCGGTGGGCGGCGGCGACCCGGTTCCCGGTTTTGATTTCGGCAATTCCCCCTGGCAACTGATGCAGGCCGATCTCAGGGGCAAAAGCGTGGTGATGACTACGGCGGCCGGTGTTCGCGGCCTCCAGCGTTTCCGGCGGGCGCGCCGGTTGTATGCGGCCAGCCTGGTGTGCGCCCGGGCGACGGCGGAAGCCATCCGGGCTTCGGGGGCGGGTGAGGTCTGTTTCGTGATTACCGGTGAGTGGGTCGATCGCGATGGCGATGAGGACATCGCCTGCGCAGACTACATTGAGGCCCTGTTGCGCGGCGGACAGCCGGATTCCGAACCATTTTCCCGGCGTGTGCGAAACTCAGATTTCGGGCTCCGCTTTTCGGCTGGGAACTGGCCCAATTTGCCTCGCGGCGACCTTGAGCTGGCCGCACACGCGGACCTGTTCAATTTCGCCATGCCCGTCGCGTGCGAGGCCGACCAATTGATCATCCGCTAAAAACGCGTTGTTATTCGGCTGGATCGCGTAGCTTTTGTTTCAACACGCGATTTGCCCGGCGATTGTCTCTCCGGAAGCGTCGGAAAACATTACATCGAGGCGTGGCTGCGGCTTCGTTGATTTGTGACAGTTCCGTGTAAACAGCTACTTGGCGTGGCAGGCCCGCTTTATGCCTCGAGATGAACGCCCTAACTGTTTTCGGGAGACAAAGATGAACTCGAATACTTTTGCAAATCAAACCTTCAAGGCGCTGCTTGGAGCGATGGCGCTGGCAGTTTCCGGCCATGCCGCCGCTGTGCCGGTTACCAACTGGGAGTTTGAGGTAAACAGCGGGTTTTCTGCCTACCAAGGGAACGGTGGCGGGACGCACGGTGGTGTAACGGGCTCGAATACGAATGCGCTCCTGGGCGCCCCTTCTCTGCTCACCTGGGGGGTGTCGACTGGGTTTGGTCAATCGTCGCTGGGGGTTGGGGCAGCGACCAACGGTAAGTTTACCGGCTCACTGGCAACCAATGCCGCAGCGGTGAATACCGTAGAACTTATCCATCAGAACAACCCCATCTTTGCTCCCAGTCTGCAGACGGCGACTCTGACCGACGTGATATCGCTGAGAAGCACCGCTCCATTCCTCGGCCCCTTCGAGACCCCCGCAGCCTTGTTGTTTTCCATCAATTTCCTGGAGACCGACAATGACGGGACTTGCGAGGCCGGAGGAAGCGGCGGTAACTGCAACGATATTTTCGTCATCAACGTGGCGGGGGCCGGCTTTAATCCTGGCGACAATTCTCTGAATCAGACCTTCTGGTATGGCGGTGAGGACTACAACGCCATCCTGCATATCGCAGGCTTGGGCGTGCTGAGCAACTCGGCGTGCGACGCGGTCTTTGGCAACACGTCTCATCGCGGATGTATCGGTTTCACGACGGTTGAGGGGCAGAGGAATGCCTTCCAGGTTTCGCTGCAAATAACCGACACGCCCTATGTCGTGCCGGAGCCCGGCAGTCTTGCGCTGATGGGACTGGGCTTGTTCGGTTTGGGTGCAGTTCGCCGGCGCTGGTCGTTCGGGGCGTAATTCGACCGTTTTGATATTGAAGCGGGGAGCTGGGCTTCAGTTCCCCGCTTCGTCCGTTAACGGCCTTTGTATTCCGGCTTGCGCTTTTGCATGAAAGCATCGATTCCTTCGCCGGCATCCTCGCTCATCATATTGCATGCCATGACTTCTGCTGCGTAGTCGTAGGCGTCGCTCAGCCCCATTTCAAGTTGCTTGTAGAACATGCCTTTCCCGATGCGGATGGCGATGGCGCTCTTGGCCAGGATGCTGCCGGCCAGGCGTTCGATTTCGGCGTCCAGCGCATCGGCCGGCACGACGCGGTTGATCAGTCCCCGGGTCTTGGCTTCCATGGCATCGATGAAGTCGCCGGTGAGCAGCATTTCCAAAGCGGCCTTGCGCCCGAGGTTGCGGGCCAGGCCGACGGCCGGCGTCGAGCAGAACAGGCCGACATTGATGCCGGACACCGCGAATTTGGCGACATCGGCGG
>CAMKYP010000485.1 GCA_946477505.1 uncultured Dechloromonas sp.
GCTGTCGGCCTACATTTACGTGGACATCCGTGACCGTGATATCGGTAGTTACGTGGCAGACGCCAAGAAGGCGGTGGCCGCGCAGGTGAAACTCCCGGCCGGCTACTACGCGACCTGGAGCGGCCAGTTCGAAAATATGGAGCGGGCCAAAGAGAAAATGAAAGTTGTCATTCCGGTGACGCTCCTCATCATCTTTCTGCTTCTTTACCTCAACTTCCAGCGCCTGACCGAGACCTTCATTGTCATGCTCTCGGTGCCTTTCGCCTTGGTAGGCGGGGTATGGCTGATGTGGCTTCTGAAGTACAACGTTTCGGTCGCCGTGGCGGTGGGCTTCATCGCTCTGGCCGGTGTGGCGGCGGAAACCGGGGTGGTGATGCTCATCTATCTCGACCACGCCTGGCAGGAAGCGAAGGACAAATGTCGGTTCGAAGGGCGCACCCCGACGGTCAGTGACCTCTACAACGCCATCATGGAAGGGGCGGTCGAGCGGGTGCGGCCCAAGATGATGACCGTAGTGGCCATCATGGCCGGCCTTCTGCCCATCATGTGGGGAACCGGCACCGGATCCGAGGTCATGAGTCGTATCGCAGCGCCAATGGTCGGCGGCATGATTTCCTCGACGGTGCTGACTCTGGCCGTAATTCCGGCGATCTATGCCCTGGTCAAGCAGTGGCGCTTGAAACGCGGGAAAGAATGATTTTTTCTAAGCAACGGAGGTTGTCATGTTGAAGAAGTGTTTGGTTGTTGCAGTTACTGTAGTGGGTGTTCTATTGGCTGGCTGCGCCAGCGGCGGGTATTCCGGAGGAGCGGGCGTCGAGTCACACGCCGGGCACGCTCACTGAGCCAAACACACGCCACGCTCCTGGAAAGGCAACCGTCTTTCGGGTCATTGCTCAGGAGTGTGGCTGTTTCTTTCGCCGATTTCTGCTCACCAAGTAAAGAGGCCTTGATATGCCTTCAGACACGCATTTCAGTGCCAAGCCTTGGTGTCGCTCGCAAAGCTCAATCGTGGTGGCCATGCTGGCCGTGATCCTGGTTTTCTTCATCGTTCGTGAACACTGGGAACACCTTGTCGGTCGATGGATATATCTGTTGCTGTTCCTGTGCCCCCTGATGCATCTGTTCGGGCATGGAGGACATGGCAACCATAGCAACAAACCGGAGGGTTCCAATGGTTAAGTATTATTTCGGCAGCGCGGTGTTTTTGCTGGTGACTGCCTCCGCCTTGGCACAGGGCTGGCAAGTGCCGCAGCCCAGCACCGGACTGATGCCCAATCCCGTCCAAGGCAAGAAGTTGTTTGCTCAGCATTGTGCCGCTTGCCACGGGATGGACCTAAAGGGATCGGACAGGGGCGACAAGAAGGGTCCCCCCTTTCTGCACAAGATCTACGAACCGTCGCACCACGGTGACGCAGCATTCCAACTAGCCGCCAAGAATGGTGTCCGTGCCCATCACTGGCCCTATGGCGACATGGCACCGGTCACCCAGGTGACACCGGACGATGTTGCGCATATTACGGCCTACGTGCGTGCCGAACAGCGAAAGGTCGGTATTAAATGACGCAGTTGATTCAACCAATGCAACCGGAAGAACAGAGTCTGCCCTTGCCACTGAGCGATGCGGCAAACCTTGTAGTTATTTTGGCTCAATCTTTGCTCGACTGGCATCGAGATACATTTGATACAGCATTGTCCGATCTATTGCAATTGACCCGGAGAAAACCCGAGTCTATTGGTCAAGTACGTCATGTATTGGCCAGAGAATTGAATATTCCGCATTGCGAACAGTGGCGAGTTTCCGCTGGTGAGTATGAACGGAGAAGAAACCAGGTCTTTCAGGCGTTGCAACAACTACTCGATGCAATCGCTAATACCGCCTACGAGCCTGTCGAACAGCGCAAGGTAGGCATTCAATAAGGAAGAAATTACCATGGCCTCCCATGACGTGGCTCCGTCAAGCAAGATGCACGAAGGGCATCCCCCTGCGGTAAAAGACACGGGAGTTCGGCAGGAGGATATTGATCCCGTCTGCGGTATGACGGTGAAACCGGAATCGCCGTATCAGAGTTTCCACGATGGCATCCACTACCGTTTTTGCAGTGCAAAGTGTAAGACCAAGTTCGATGCCGAGTCCTCGCGTTACCTCAATGCCAAGGCGCAGACGACGGAAACAGTAACGGACATCGAATATATCTGTCCCATGCACCCCGAGATTCGCCAAATCGGGCCGGGGAGCTGCCCCAAATGCGGCATGGCTCTCGAACCGGTCCTGCCACAACTGGAAGCGGAGGATGACAACAGCGAGTATCGGGACTTCCGGCGCCGTTTCTGGGTCAGCCTGCCGCTGACCGTCATCGTGGTCATCCTGGCCATGGCGGGGCATCTGTTGACCGGGGTGCCCCCGGCCATCCGGACCTGGGCCGAACTGGTGCTGAGCCTGCCGATCATCTTGTGGGCGGGCGCGCCGTTTTTCGTGCGGGGCTGGCAGTCCATCGTCCATCGCAGCCCGAACATGTGGACCCTGATCGGTCTGGGGACCGGTGCGGCGTTCGTATACAGCGTCGTGGCTACCCTGGCGCCAGGGCTCTTTCCGGCCTCCTTCATGGCCCATGGCCGCATTGGTGTCTATTTCGAGGCGGCGGCGGTGATCATTTCGCTCACCTTGTTGGGACAGATGTTGGAGCTGCGTGCCCGCTCGCAGACCTCGGCGGCCATCAAGTCGCTGCTTGGCCTCGCGCCCAAGACGGCGCGGCGAATCAACCCGAACGGAACCGAGGAGGATGTTCCGCTCACCCACGTCCATGTCGGCGACAACCTGCGCGTCCGCCCCGGCGAGAAAGTACCGGTAGACGGCGTGGTCATCGAAGGCACGAGCGCGGTGGACGAATCCATGCTCACCGGCGAACCGTTGCCCGTCACCAAGCGGCCCGATGACAAAGTAATCGGCGCCACCTTGAACACCTCCGGCAGCCTGGTGATTCGTTCGGAAAAAGTCGGGTCGCAAACCATGCTGGCCCAGATTGTCCAGATGGTCGCCCAGGCCCAGCGCTCCAAAGCCCCCATGCAGCGCATGGCGGACGTGGTGGCGGGCTATTTCGTCACGGTGGTGGTGAC
>CAMKYP010000486.1 GCA_946477505.1 uncultured Dechloromonas sp.
CAACCGGAGCTTGCATAACGTACAGCAGCTTGGAGAGCAGCTCTTCGCGGCTCGGGACGGAAGCGAGCGCTTGCACACCGGCCTTGTCGAGCACCTTGCCGGCATAAGAACCGGCTTTCAGGACGAGCTTGTCGTTGGTTTTTGCGAAATCAGCGAGGACCTTCGCAGCGGCCACCGGGTCGGCGGAAACGCTGTAAATCAGCGGTCCGACCATTTGGTCAGCCAGGCCGGCGAACTCGGTGCCCGCGACCGCGCGACGCACCAAGGTGTTCTTCAACACACGCAGGTAAACGCCAGACTCGCGGGCCTTCTTGCGCAGCACGGTGAGGTCGGTAACCTCAATGCCACGATATTCGGCGACCACGATGGTCTGAGCGTTGGCCACTTGTGCCGACACCTCAGCTACAACCGCTTTTTTGTCGTTCAGATTGAGACCCACAGGTCTTTCCTCCTTTCAAGTCATAACACGATGGAAAAATTCCACCGCCCTTACGGCGACCTGAACCAGAAGCTATGCTGCTCGTTACCGGTCAGCAGAAAATCTTGTTCGGGGACACCGTCTGCGCAGGGTGCTTTCGCGATTAAGCCTCGTTACCGGGGCGCCTGCGGTCTTTGACGATCCATGGCGGGTACCGAAGCATCCGCCATGACCCAAAGTACTTTTAGCCAGCCAGAGAGGCCTGATCGACGCGAACGCCGGGGCCCATCGTGGCGGAAACAGCGATCTTCTTCAGGTACTGACCCTTGGAAGAAGCCGGCTTGGCCTTTTGCAATGCTTCGATCAACGCCTTCAGGTTGGTTTCCAGATTCTCGACAGAGAAGGAAGCACGACCAATGGTGGCATGAACGATACCGGCCTTGTCGGTACGGTACTGAACCTGACCGGCCTTGGCATTCTTGACGGCGGTAGCGACGTCCATGGTCACGGTACCGACCTTCGGGTTCGGCATCAGGCCGCGCGGACCGAGAATCTGGCCCAGTTGGCCAACGACCTTCATGGCGTCCGGCGTGGCGATGACAACGTCGAAGTTCAGGTTGCCGGCCTTGACGTCGGCAGCCAGATCGTCGAAACCGACGACTTCGGCGCCTGCCGCCTTGGCAGCTTCAGCCTTGTCGCCTTGGGCGAACACGGCAACGCGAACGGATTTGCCGGTACCAGCCGGCAGAACAACGGAGCCGCGAACAACCTGGTCGGATTTACGCGCATCAACGCCGAGATTGACGGCAACATCGATCGACTCGTCAAACTTGGCGGTAGCGGTTTCCTTGGCCAGGGTCAGGGCTTCCTGCAGCGGATACAGCTTCTGGGCGACAACCTTCTCGGCCAGAGCCTTTTGTTTCTTCGTGAGCTTGGCCATGATTACAGACCCTCCACCGTGATACCCATCGAGCGGGCAGAGCCGGCGATGGTGCGAATAGCTGCTTCCATGTCGGCAGCGGTCAGGTCAGGCATCTTGGTCTTGGCAATCTCTTCGCACTGGGCACGGGTGATCTTGCCGACCTTGTCGGTATGCGGTTTAGCCGAACCGGACTTGATACCGGCAGCCTTTTTGATCAGGATGGTTGCCGGCGGGGTCTTCATCACGAAGGTGAAGGACTTGTCCGCATAGGCAGTAATGACAACCGGAATCGGCAGACCCGGCTCGACGCCTTGAGTCTGGGCGTTGAACGCCTTGCAGAATTCCATGATGTTCAGACCGCGCTGACCCAGCGCGGGACCGATCGGGGGCGACGGATTCGCCTTGCCGGCCGGCACTTGCAGCTTGATATAGCCGACAATTTTCTTGGCCATGTAATACTCCTAAGTTATGAGTGATAGCGCGCTTTGATCGCGGGACAGCCGACTACTAACGCTCCTCTTGCCGAAATCGGGGTTTCCGGCGGACCCTAAAATCAGGATCAGGCTTTTTCGACCTGACCGAACTCCAGCTCAACCGGCGTGGCGCGACCGAAAATGGTCACCGACACGCGCAGGCGATTCTTTTCGTAATTGACGTCCTCGACCGAACCATGGAAGTCGGTAAACGGACCTTCCTTGACACGAACGACTTCGCCCACTTCGAACAGCACCTTGGGACGGGGCTTCTCGACCCCTTCCTGCATCTGCTGCATGATCTTGTCGACTTCCTTCTGGGAAATCGGAGTCGGCTTGGTAGCGGTACCGCCAACAAAGCCTGTAACTTTCGGGGTATTTTTGACTAGGTGCCAGGAATCGTCATCCATCTCCATTTCGCACAGCACATAGCCCGGGAAGAACTTGCGCTCCGAAATGGCTTTCTGGCCACCCTTCATTTCAACCACCTCTTCAACCGGAACGAGAATTCGGCCGAATTTTTCCTGCATGCCCAAACGAGTAATGCGCTCCTGAATGGCGCGCATCACACTCTTTTCGAAGCCGGAATAGGCGTGTACAACGTACCAGCGTTTGCTCATGATTTCTTCCAGCCCAGCACCCAGTCGTAAAGGACCACTTCGAGGCTCTTGTCAGTCAGATACAGGAAGATCGCCATGACCACAACAAAGGCGAAGACCGCCCCGGTGGTTTGCATGGTTTCCTTGCGCGTCGGCCAGACAACCTTCTTGGCCTCAACTACCGCCTCGTTGCCAAAAACGAAAAAGCGCTGACCCGGCTCGGTTTTCCAAGCCACGACAACTGCCAGCGCCAACCCAACGAGGACCGCCAGGACGCGCAAAATCATTGCCTGCTCCGAGAGCAGGTAGAAGCCAGCCACGCCGGCAGCCAGTATAACCAGCGCCAGCGCAAACTTGATCTTGTCAGCCATGACGTTCGCGATCTTTAAAGAGAGTGGCAGGGGCGGAGGGAATCGAACCCCCGACCTTCGGTTTTGGAAACCGGCGCTCTACCAATTGAGCTACACCCCTGCTGCAGAGACACTAAAGCGCCCCGGCCACCCGGAGCGCTTTTGTTACTTTTTTACTACTATCGATTACTCGATGATCTTAGCAACAACGCCGGCGCCGACGGTACGACCGCCTTCGCGGATAGCGAAGCGCAGACCTTCTTCCATGGCGATCGGGGCGATCAGCTTGACGGTCATCTGGATGTTGTCACCCGGCATGACCATCTCGGTGCCTTCCGGCAGCG
>CAMKYP010000487.1 GCA_946477505.1 uncultured Dechloromonas sp.
CCAAGGAAATGAGCGAAGTCGGCCAGCAAATCGACGCCAGCCAGCTCAAGCCGGGCGATTTGGTGTTCTTCAACACCATGCGCCGTACTTTCTCGCATGTCGGCATTTATCTTGGCGACAATCACTTCATGCACGCACCGCGCACCGGTGCCGAAGTCCGCGTCGAAAGCATGGACAGCAGCTACTGGGTCCAGCGCTACAACGGCGCCCGCCGAATTCTCGACGGAAACTGATCGATCAAGCGGCTCGCGAGCCGCTTTTTTAATACCAAACTTCGATAACCATTCTCATTTACAGTTTTGTTTCCTGACAGTAAACTGACAGGATTCCTGAACCAAACTGGAGTTGCTTGATGAAACTGAAATTCGGTCTAGTAGCCGCCGCCGTCCTGTCGCTAATGAATGCCGCCACGGCCGAGGAAAAAGTCCTCAACCTGTATTCAGCCCGCCATTACCAGACCGATGAAGCGCTCTACAACAACTTCACGCAACAAACCGGCATCAAGATCAACCGGATCGAGGGCAAGGAAGACGAGTTGCTCGAACGCATCAAGAACGAAGGCGCCAACAGCCCGGCCGACATCTTCCTGACGGTCGATGCAGCCCGTCTGGCCAAGGCCCACGAATTGAGCTTGTTCGCGCCGGTGGCCTCGAAAACCCTGGAAGCCCGGATTCCGGCCCATTTACGCACCGAGGACTGGTTCTCCTTCTCGACGCGCGCCCGCGTCATCGTCTACAACAAGACCCAGGTAAAGGCAGAAGACGTCCAGAACTACGCCGACCTGGCCAATCCCAAGCTGAAGGGCAAGCTCTGCTCCCGCTCCGGCTCGCATCCCTACAACCTGTCGCTGATGGCTTCGATCATTGCCCACCAGGGTGAAGCCAAGGCCGAGGAAGTGGCCCGCGGCATGGTCGCCAACTTCGCCCGCGCACCCAAGGGCGGCGACACCGACCAGATCAAGGCAGTCGCTGCCGGTGAATGCGGCGTGACGATCTCGAACACTTATTATGTTGCCCGACTGCTGCGCTCGACCAAGCCGGAAGAAACCAAGCTGATGGAAAAGGTCGGCATCGTCTGGCCCGACCAGAGTGGCAATGGTGCCCACATCAACGTTTCCGGTGGTGGCATGTTGAAGAATGCACCGCACAAGGCGGCGGCCGTCAAATTCCTCGAGTACCTGGCGTCCGACCAGGCGCAACGCTATTTTGCCGACGGCAACAACGAATGGCCGGTCGTGGAAAGCGTCAAGGTCGCCAATCCGGCACTCGAATCGCTGGGCAAGTTCAAAGCGGACAAGCTGCCAGTCAAGAACCTGGCGATGTACCAGACCAAAGCCCAGATCATTTTCGATCGCGTCGGCTTCAAGTAAGAC
Source organism: uncultured Dechloromonas sp. (assembly GCA_946477505.1). Taxonomy (GTDB): domain Bacteria; phylum Pseudomonadota; class Gammaproteobacteria; order Burkholderiales; family Rhodocyclaceae; genus Azonexus. The sequence goes on from CAMKYP010000487.1 coordinate 1,373, forward strand.
CTCGTCAAGCTCCGGGGAATTGCCTACAATCGAACTCCTCCAAGGCGTTTGATTGATGACTGAAAAAGGACTTCCCCCGAGCAAGCTCATTCGTGCCATACGCGCCGCTCGCCTGAGCGGCGTTGTCATTGCACTGGATGACGGTGCCGACATCGAAGAGGTCGACGTTCACGGACATGCTGGCCTGCCGTTGCGTACCGCCTGCTTCGAAGGCAACTTGGCCATTGTGCGGGAGTTGCTGCTCCGTGGCGCCGATCCGAATGCCAGCGCGGCCGATGGCGCCAGCGCCCCGCTCCGTCTGGCCTTGCGCCGCGAGCATCACGAAATTGCCGCCTTGCTGATTCAGCAAGGCGCTCGCCCTCCAAACGGCATGACGATTCCGCCGGACGTTCTGAGCATCAAGAGCGCCCCCTTGCCCGGTGAAGCCGTCGTACCCGAACTACCCGGTACGGCAGCCGACAATCTCATCGAATTCACCCCGAGCAACCTGTTGTTTGACAAGCCGGGGGCAGCCGAAACGACCGAATCGTTCGGCACCGAGACCAATGCGATCTCCGCCGACCTGCTCTTTCTCGACGAGGACGAAATGCCGCCTATTGCCTGGGAAACGCCGGCCAAACCGTAACGGGGCAACGAGCCGGCGACAGCGACCTATCGACGCTTACTTTCGGCGCGCGGCAGATATCTGTCGCGACAACGCGATCAATGGCAGCAAACCCACCACGACGATCGCCAGCGCTGCCGTCGATGCTTCGGCCAGTCGCTCGTCGGACGCCAGCGTATAGGCCTGGGTCGCCAGGGTATCGAAGTTGAAGGGACGCATTACCAGCGTCGCCGGCAATTCCTTCATGACATCGACGAAGACCAGCAACCCAGCCGTCAGCAGGCTGCCGCGCAACATCGGCACATGCACGCGGCGCATCGTTTCGCCCTGCCCCAGCCCCAGGCTGCGCGCCGCATCGTCCATGTTTGGCGTGATCTTACCCAGGCTCGATTCCACCGTATGCAGCGCCACCGCCAGGAAACGAACGAGATAGGCATAAATCAAGGCAGCGATACCGCCGGTCAGCAGCAAGCCTGGGTTATGGCCGAACCAGGTCTCCCATTGCCCAGCCAGCCAGTTGTCGAGCCGGGCCACCGGGATCAACACCCCGACCGCGATCACCGCGCCGGGAACGGCATAACCCAGGCCGACCAGACGATTCAAGCCGGTCGCCAGGGCACTTTTGGAAAGACGCGCACCATAGGCAAGCAGCAAGGCCAGCAGAACGCCGATTGCCGCCGTCGCCCCGGCCAGTACGAAGCTGTTGCGCGACAGCACCAGGAAGCGCTCGCCGAACTGCGCGTCGCCCTCGGTCAGCGCCATCTTCAACAGAAGCCCGGCCGGAATCAAGAAGCCCAGCAACAACGGCAAGGCACAGCCGACGACCGCCAGCACGGCGGCCAGGCCCCGCAAGCGCGCACCGGCCATCGGGCGGTTCCGCCCCGTTGTATCGTGGTAGCGCGCCCGCCCCCGGGAAACGCGTTCAGCCATCAGCAGAAAGAGCACGAAAGCCAGCAGCATGGCGGCCAGTTGTGCCGCGGCGATGCGATCGCCCAGCGAGAACCAGGCGCGGTAGATGCCGGTCGTGAAGGTGTTGACCGCGAAATAGGCCACCGTGCCGTAGTCGGCCAGCGTCTCCATCAACGCCAGCGCCACGCCGGCGACGATGGCCGGGCGCGCCAGCGGCAGCG
>CAMKYP010000488.1 GCA_946477505.1 uncultured Dechloromonas sp.
ACACGGACCTTCACGTTGTAGTCAATAACCCGTTTTACAGGGACCAGAATCTTCACAAGCCTTCTCCTTTTACTCGGTTAGATTTTGTATAACCAGCATCGCCTGTTTGACAGACGTTGACTCAATCAGCACAATGACCATACTGTGTCGTATGGAAAAGCATACGGTAGCGTATGGAAAACAAACCTGTCAAGTCCACCGCCATTAAACCACCAACTCGTGCCCGTCGCACCAGCGCCGAGCCGCGTACGCAACTCGACCCCGACGCCTGGGTCGACGCGGCGATCGACGTCTTCGCCCGCGAAGGGGTTACCGGTTTGCGCGTCGAAGTGCTCGCCAAGCATTGCGGCGTCACCAAGGGCAGTTTTTATTGGCACTTCAAGGACCGTCAGGCCCTGCTCGACGCTGTCCTTGCCCGCTGGAAGGAAGGCCGCATACGCGACATCGAGAAGACCACGGCGATGATGCAGGGCGACCCGCGTGACCAATTGCATTACGTCATCGAGGTCTATGGCGCGAACCGCAATCGGAAAGGCATGTCGATCGAACTGGCCGTACGCGACTGGGCCAGGCACGACACCAAGGCTGCCGCCGTTGTCGAAGAAGTCGATCTCTATCGGCTCGAGTGCACGCGCAAGCTGTTTGTCAATTCCGGCATGACCGACGCCGAAGCCAAGAGCCGCAGCCTGTTGCTTTACGCCTGCGTCTTTGGCTTGTCGTTGATGCATTACACGCACTTCGACGATAACCTGTCAGACCTCAAGCAGCGGATTGCCGAACGCATCGTCTCCAGCTAGCTGAAACAGGCTCCGGTCAGCGGCTTGTCGGTCAGCACGCCCTCCCACGCACGGAGGTCCACCGCTAGCTGATCAACCGCCTCGGTCAGGGCTCCCACGCCGCCTCGGGCATCTTGCGTCACCGCCGTTTTTTCAAGATTGACCGGTAATTCGGCGACTTGGCGGCGCGAGCGGTCGAGCAAGACCACCCGCCCCTGCACAACCCCCTGGCTGGCCGTCGGCGCCGAAAAAACCTGACTGAACTCGGTAATCTCGACGCGCAGCAGGCAACGCGCCTGCCCCTGCCCAGACGGCGACAGGCGAAGCTGTTGCGACAAGCGTTGTTGCAACAACAGCGCTGGCGGGCCAGCCCAGCGAGCCTTGGCGTATTCGCGCAAACGCGCCGCATCGACATAGGCCAGCCGATAGTCGATACCCATGGTGTCGAACCACAACGGCGCCCTGACCTCCAGCGCCAAGGGCACCCGTCGCTGGGCCACCATCGCTTCCGCACGGGACGGCCCGAAATCATAGATTGCCAACGGTGCATCGCCCCCACGCTTTCCGGAGGTAAAGCAGCCAGCCAGCAGCAGACAGCAGAACAATACGAGCAGCTTCGCCACCTCACTGCCCTCCCGTCGGATTGAAACCAGCTTCACCAGGCCCGGGCGACTGCGGTGGCACACCAAACACCAGTCCCTGCGGCGTATCCTCGAGTATGCGCAAGACCCGGCTCAGTTGCCGCGAAGTCAGCGAAAAATCCTGCGCCAGTTCGTTCAGGCGGGGCATCAGCGCCGAGGTGCCGCCAGCCGATGCATCGCCGATGGCGACATCCAGCTTGTCGGCCGCCGACTGCATCTTGCCGACCAGCAGCCGCGTATCGGCCAACAGCGGCCCGACCTCACCGGCTGCTTGCGAGAAATGCCGGATATTGCGGTCATCGAGGACCTTCTTGACCTGCACCAAGGTGGTATTCAGATTCTCCAGCGTCGGCTTCAGATTGGCCGAAGCGCTTTCCAGATTCGCCAATGTCGCCGTCAGATGCGCCCGATTCTCGTCGTTGAGCAGCGAATTGGCGCTCTGCATCAAAACTTTGGCCTGTTTGAGGGTCGCTGCGCCCGTCTCGCCCAATTCGTCGAACAAGGACGGGATCATGGCGATATGCGGTGGCGACTCGTCGTTGGGTTCGAGTGGCAAACTATCCTTGCCGGTTTCCAGCAACAGGATGTGCGCCAAACCGGTCACCCCCTGGTAGTTCAGCTTGGCCACCGTACCGGTGGTCAGAGGCACGTTTTCGTTGACTGAAATAGTGATCAGGATATTGCTGTAATCGTCCGGATCGAGGCGGATATCGCTAACCTTGCCGACCCGGATGCCACGGTAGCGCACTTGGGCTTGCGGGTTGAGGCCGCCAATGTTCTGCTTGGTGACGACGATATAGTCATGCGACTCGTCACGCGCGCCCCCCAGCCAGTAGAGGGCGATAATGGCCGCCAACCCGAGTAACAGGGCGAAGAGGCCGGCCGCGAAGGCATGTGACTTGTTTTCCATTGCCCGTAATTAAAGCAGCTTCCGGCGGTCCGCGCCAAAAAAGCCGGTCACGAAGGGGTGATCGATGGTCATGATGTCGGCGCGCGTTCCGTGAGCGATGATGTGATGATCGGCCAGAATGGCGACATGGCTCGCCAGGCCGGCCAGCGTATTCAGGTCGTGGGTGACCATGACCACCGTCAGGCCCAGCTCACGCTGCAATTCCCCGATCAGCTCGACGAAGTTCTGGCTTCGATCCGGATCGAGCCCGGCCGTCGGTTCGTCGAGCAGCAGCAGCTCCGGTTCGAGCGCCAGCGCCCGCGCCAGCGCCACACGCTTCACCATGCCGCCGGAAAGCTCGGCCGGCATCAGCTTTCCATGCCCAGCACCCAGACCGACCATGGCCAGTTTGAGATGCACCAGACGGCGAATCCAGTCCTCGTCGAGGCAACGTAACTCGCGCAGGGGGAAGGCGATATTGTCGTACACCGACAAGGCCGAGAACAGGGCACCATGCTGGAAGAGCATGCCCAGACGGCGACGGATATTGCGCTGCACCTGGATATCCGGCTCGTTCAGATCGACGCCGAACAGGCGGACAATGCCCGCATCCGGCCGATGCAGCCCGAGGATCTCGCGCAGCAAGGTCGTCTTTCCGCTGCCCGAGCCACCGAGCAAGCCGACGATCTGCCCCGCTTTCACCTGCAAGCAGAGGTCGCGATGAACGATGTGCCCACGAAAACTGGTGTTCACGCCATCCAGTTCGATGACCGTTTGCCGGCTCATAGCTGCGGCAC
>CAMKYP010000489.1 GCA_946477505.1 uncultured Dechloromonas sp.
CGGCAGCCTGAGTCGGCCAGGTCGTCAGTCACGCAGATTCTGCTATGTTCGGCACCGCCCCGCATCCCGCTCGCTTTGTCGCTCACCCTCGCCTTGGTGAGGGCCATGGCGGCGGTTCGTTTCGCGCGACGGGGGCGCGGATGCGCGCCGCGTCATCCCCGCAAACCGGCGTGACTGACTACTTCTTTTTGCTACCGATCTTCGATTCCTGGCCGGCCATCAGCCGCTGGATGTTCTGCCAGTGCTTGCCGATCAGCGCCATGCCGAGGATGCCGACGACGATGGTCTGGTTGGTGGCGCCGTGCATCAATACCGCGATGACCGGTGCGGCGGCGGCGGCGATCAGCGCGGCGAGCGAGGAGTAGCGCGAGACGTAGGCGACGAGCAGCCAGGTGCCGGCGACGGCGAGGCCGAGAACCGGGTCGAGGGCGAGTAGCACGCCGGCAGCTGTGGCAACCCCTTTGCCGCCCTTGAAGTTGAGGAAAATCGGGTAAAGGTGGCCGAGAAAGACGGCCAGCGCCACCAGGGCGATCACCGTGTCGCTCAAGCCCATCTGCTGGGCGACGATGACGGCGACGGCGCCCTTCAGCGCATCGCCGATCAGGGTCATCAGCGCGGCTTTCTTGTTGCCGCTGCGCAGCACGTTGGTGGCGCCCGGGTTGCCCGAGCCGTAGGTGCGCGGATCGGCCAGCCCGAATACCTTGGAGGAGATCATCGCGAAGGGAACGGAGCCGAGAAGGTAGGCAGCAAGAATGGCGAGGGCGGTTTGCATGGGTGAAATGGGGCGCAAGAGGGGTACAATCGCGGCGAATTTTACACCTGAGCAGCGGTCGACCGTCCCATGGACATCATTTTCATCGAAGAATTGCGCGCCGAAACGTGGATAGGCATCTATCCGCGCGAAAAGGCCATGTCCCAGACGGTCGAGATTTCGCTGCAGATCGGCGTGTCGACAGCTTCGGCCGGGGCCAGCGACGATATCCGCGATACGGTCGATTACGCCGTCGTCGTCGAGCGCCTGCGCAACGACCTGGCCGGCAGCCACTTCAACCTGCTGGAAAAACTCACCGAGCACATCGCCACCTTCCTGCTCGAGAATTTCGCTGCCCAGTGGGTACGCGTTTCCGTCGCCAAGCTGGGCATGATGCCGGGCGTCAAGCGCGTCGGCGTGATTATCGAGCGCTCGGTCTGAACCGGCCGGAAGCCGCTCGGCTTCCGACCCTGCTGATTACTACGGTTCAGAGAATTTCGGTCAGCGCATCGCGCTGTCCAAGTTCCTGGAGGAAGTGGAAGGCTTCCAGCCCAAGTGCGTCGCGGGCCGACAATACGCCGATCGGGCGGCCATCGGACAGCACCACCGGTAAATGACGGAAACCGCCTTCGTGCATGAGATGCAGGGCGTGGCCGAAGGGTTTTTCGGGGCCGACCGTTTGCGGATTGGCCGTCATGATCGAACGTACGGGCGTCGTATTGGCGTCGAGCCCCGCAGCCAGCGCCTTGAAGGCCAGGTCGCGCTCGGTGCAGATGCCGAGCAGATGGCCATCGTCGGGAGCGACGATGAGCACCGCGCCCTCGCGGTTGTCGCGCATGTGGGCAGCCACCGCACGGATGCTCTTTTCCGGCGTGGTGGTCAGGAAATGGCGATTCTGGATGATCTTGATTGCGGGTCGGTTCGGCATGCCATGTCTCCTCGGGTGGGTTGGTGCTTCCAGTCAGGAGACAAACGCTGTTTGAAAAAAGTTCGCGGCGATAAATATTCGTTCTGCCGTCATTAATAAATGCTGGCCAAGGTCGTCATGACGGCAAAGCCGGCGACGAGTCCGGCCGTCCCGGCTCCGATGCGACCGGGGCGGTGCGAGGCGGGGATCATCTCGTGGCTGACGACCCAGAGCATGGCGCCGGCTGCGGCGGCGAGGGCGAGCGGCAGGGCTGCCCCGGCCACGCTGCTGGCGACGACGCCGAACAGGCCGCCGAGCGGCTCGACGAGACCGGTAGCGAGCGCGATCAGGGCCGCCCGCAGAGGCGCCGCACCGAGCGTGATCATGGCGCTGGCCACGATCCAGCCTTCCGGAATGTTCTGCAAGGCGATACCGAGGCTCATGCCGTGGTCGGCTCCGGCGGCTGCCGCGACACCAACGGCGAGGCCCTCGGGGATGTTGTGAATCGAAATGGCGGCAACGACGAGCGATACGTTGGGGAGGATGGCATTCGCGTCGACGTTCTCGACGTGTGCGTGTGGCAGGCGGCGGTCGAGCGTCTGCATGGCGCCGGCTCCGGCCAGCAAGGCGACGGCGGTGGCGATGCCGAGCGCCCATGGCGTGCCGCTGGCGGCAACCGTCTGGACGGCCGGGACGAGCAGCGAAAAGAGGCTGGCGGCGAGCATCATGCCGCCGGCGAGCCCGAGCATCGGCGCCATCAGGCGTTCCGAGGGACGGTGCAGCATGAGTACGGGAATGGCGCCGAGCCCGGTCGCCGCGCCGGCGAGCAGGCTGGCCTCAAGGCCCCGGGCCGCCATCGGGTGGGCGCTCAGCCACTGCGCCGCCTGGTCGATGCCGAAGGCGGTGCCGACGAGCGCCATGAACAGTCCGATCCAGAGATGGCGGCGGGCGGCGGGCTTTTCGTAATGCTGCAGAACGATCTGGGTCATGGCGGCACTCCGGTTGAACGCTTGAGTGCCACTTTATCCAGCTGCGCGTTATAGCGCCAATCGATTGATGTAATCGTTACGATTTGTTGTGGCAATGATCAGGTCAGCGCGACTTCAACGACCTTGGGATGCAGGACGCGCAGGATGTCGTGCGGGTGAATGCCGACCAGGAAGCCGCGCCGGCCGCCATTGATGTAGATCAGCGACAGGTCGAGGATGCTTTTCTCGATATGCACCGGCATCGCTTTCTTGGTGCCGAAGGGGCTGGTTCCGCCGACCAGGAAACCGGTGTGGCGATTGGCGACTTCCGGCTTGCACGGCTCGACCTTCTTGCATGGAATCTGGCGCGCCAGTTCCTTGGTCGATACCTTGCGGTCGCCGTGCATCAGCACGATCAACGGCTTGGCGTTCTCGTCTTCGAAGACCAGCGTCTTGACCACGGC
>CAMKYP010000490.1 GCA_946477505.1 uncultured Dechloromonas sp.
CAGTTCCTTGGAAGTCAGTTCATACCCCTGGCTGGCTTGCGCGCGCCTGGCCTGCGCCTCGTTCAGTTCCTGATGGCGCTGGGCAAGCTGTTGCCGGGCAATGGACACCGAGGCATTCATTTCATCGGTACGCGCCTCGTAGTACTGGCGCTCCTGGGCGACGATTTCGGGTGCAACCTTGAGCACCTCCGGCGGTGGCACGAAAGGCTTTCCGTCGGCAATTGCCTTGAGGCGGGCCGCCTTGGCAACCAGCCCGAGATATTGGGCCTGGTTTTCCTTCACCGACGACACGAAGCGCGTCTCGTCAATCTTGATCAACAACTGATTCTGCTGGACGACATCGCCTTCCCTGACCAGAATTTCGGAGACCAGGCCACCATCGATGCTTTGCAAGACCTGCACCTGACGCGACGGAATGACTTTGCCGTCGCCGCGCGTCACCTCATCGAGTTGCGCCACGGCCGCCCAGAGGACGAAGGCGGCAAAAACGATCCCGATCGATCGCAACAACACACGTGCGCGTAACGGCTCTTGACGAAGGATGGCCAGATCGGCGTCGGTGGCGAAATCGACCACGTCAATCTCTTCGCGACTGGGCAGGCGCCCGAGTACTTTCTCGACATGGGGCGCACCCCGCTCAGCGGTTCTTTCCAGCCAGCCGTGAATGGCAGCACCGATGTTCTTCAGGCGGCTCATGCGGCCCTCCCCACCCGGCCGCTCTGCAGGGCCTGGATGACCTGGTCGCGCGGTCCGTCGGCAACAATCTTGCCATCATCGACGACAATGACCCGCGTCGCCAGATCGAGCAGGCTGTTGCGGTGAGTGACGATCAGCACCGTCTTGTGGGCGGCCATCTTGCGCAGCCGTTCCTTGAACTGCTGCTCGGAGGAGAAATCCATCGCGCTGGTCGGTTCGTCAAGCAGCAGAATCGGCGGATCCATCAGGAAGGCACGTGCAATGGCCACGCCCTGGCGCTGGCCGCCGGACAGCGAGTCACCGCGCTCGCCGATCATCATGTCGAAACCGTCCGGGTGCCGGTTGACGAAATCAGTCAAGCCGCCCGCCTCGGCTGCGGCGACGATGGCCGCATCGTCGGCGTAAGGCGCCCCGATGGCGATGTTCTCGCGCAGCGTGCCGTAAAAGAGCGTCAAATCCTGCGCCACGTAACCCACATTGCGCCGCAGGTCGGCCGGGTCGAGTTGCCGCAGGTCGACCCCATCGATGCTAACCGCGCCTTCGGTCGGCAGGTAAAGCCCGAGCAGCAGTTTCTGCAAGGTTGTCTTGCCGGAGCCGACCCGCCCGATGACGACGACCTTCTCACCGGCAGTGATCTTGCAGCTCAAGCCTTTCAGGGCGGCGATCTGGGAATTGGGATAACTGAAGTGAACATCGCGGAACTCGATATCGCCGCGCAGTTCCGGCCGATGGACGAAATTGGCTTCGCTTGGCCGCTCCACCGGGTTGTTCATGATCTGTTCGAGCGAGGTCAACGCGACCTTGGCGTTGTGATACTGCATCAACAAACCCACCATCTGCCCGAGCGGCGCCACCGCGCGCGAAGTCAGCATGGTGCAGGCGATCAGGCCGCCCATGCTGAGCTTGCCGTCGGCGATCAGGTAAACCCCGGCAATCACCACCACCACATTGACGATCTGCTGGATCTCCATGGCGCCGTTGGTTGCCGCAGCCGACAGGAAGCGCATCTGGTTGTTGACCCGCGCCACGAAGGAAACCGATTTTTCCCACTTGGACTGCATGACGCCTTCGGCCCCCTGCGTCTTGATCGTTTCCAGCGCGGTCAGGCTTTCAATCAGCGTCGCGCTGCGCTGGGCAGAGGCCCGATAGGTCGTCTCCGAAAGAGCATGCATCTTGTGTTGCAGCACATAGGCATAGACAACCACAACGACGAGCGCCAACAACACCGGCAAGACCAGCGGCCAGGCGATCAATGCGATGACCAGCACGAACAGCAGGGCAAACGGCAGGTCAATGAAGGCCGTTACCGACGCCGAGGTGATGAAATCGCGTACTGACTCGAACGAACGCAGGTTGGACGAAAACGCCCCGACAGCCGCCGGTCGCGCCTCCATACGAACGCCGAGAACGCGCTCCATGATGCGCGCCGACAACTGCATGTCGATGCGTGCACTGGCCAGATCGATGAAATAGCCACGCAGCAATCGCAGCATCATGTCGACGCCAATGACCAGAATCACACCCAGAGCGAGCACCCAGAGCGTTTCTATCGCACGGTTGGGCACCACGCGATCATAGACGTTCATGGTGAACAAGGGCATGACCAACGCCAGCAAGTTGATCAACAGCGCCGCGCCCAGCACATCCCGATAAACCGGCCATTGCTCGCTCAAGGTTCCCCAGAACCAGTGGCGTAATTTAACTTCGCCGACCTGCGGCGTACGGCTATCAAAGCGGAAATGCGGTCGAGCGAAGATGGCGACACCGGTATAGCGGGCCGCCAATGCCTCGCGTGTCATCAGCACCGTGCCCTGACCGGTTTCCGGAAAAAGGAGGCGGACATTCTCGCCGGTTTCATCCCTCCCCAGAAGTACGCAGGCCTCTTCGTTTGCCAACAACAACACGGCAGGCAGCAGCACCTCGTCGATACGCTCAAGCGAGCGACGGCTCACTTTGGCCGACAGCCCAGCACGGCCTGCGGCGCGCGCAAATAACGAGGGCGAGAGAACACCATTTTGGAGCGGCAGACCCGATACCAACGCCGCTCGCGTGCTGGGACGACCGTGGATACGGGTTAGTTCAACCAGGCAGTCCAGCAGCGGATCATGATGCAGTATGTCTTCCCGCAATCCCGTCGCCCCAATCCCTGCAGACCTGCTTGTATCCTCGCTCATGCCACTCCCATGCTGTTTTTGCGATTCTAGCTTGGCTTTGCTCAACAAACCCAAAGAAATGTAAAAAGGCGGCCGAAGCCGCCTTTCTCTTTGGGCGGAAGGAATCAGGCCATCAACGGCACAATCAGCAAGGCCACCAGATTGATGATCTTGATCAGCGGGTTGACCGCCGGTCCCGCCGTATCCTTGTACGGATCGCCGACCGTATCGC
>CAMKYP010000491.1 GCA_946477505.1 uncultured Dechloromonas sp.
CAGCCCAACTGGCGGATCATCTCGCGCGAATCATCGAGGCTCATCTGCGCCGTATAGGGCGACGGCATCATGACGGCATGGACCTTGTCCGCCCCCAGCGCATCGACGGCAACGCACAGGGTCAAGGCCGAATCGATGCCGCCGGACAGGCCGATGATGGCGCCCTTGAAGCGGGTCTTGCCGATGTAATCGCGCACGCCGAGGACTAGCGCGTTATAGGCCTCCGCTTCTAGCGGCAGTTCGGCACACAGGTCGTCCGACTTCAGGCGACCGGCCGCAAAATCGGCAATGCCGAGCGCTTCCTCGAATTGCGGCAGGCGCATGCAGACGCTCTTGTCGGGATTCAGGGCAAAGGAATCCCCGTCGAAAACCAGTTCATCCTGTCCACCGACAAGATTGCAATAGATAGCGGGAATGCCGGTCGCCTCAACCCGGTCGGCCAGAACCTGGACCCGCTCGCGCGTCTTGTCGAGGTGGCAGGGCGAGGCGTTGAGAACGAGCAGCAATTCGGCGCCAGCCTGGCGGGAAAGTTCGGCAGCGCCTTCTTCCCAAATATCGGCACAGATATTGATACCGCAGCGCACGCCATTCAGCGTGACGACGCAGGCTTCGGTGCCTTGCTCGAAGTAGCGCTTCTCGTCGAAGACTTCGTAGTTTGGCAGGCGCATCTTGCGATAGGTCGCGGTGCGCTGGCCGTTTTCGATGACAGTAGCCGAGTTGTGGCAGGCACCGTCGTGTTCTTCCGGATACCCGACGATCACGGCAATGCCGTCGACGCGGGAAGCCAGGTCGTCGAGAGCCCGGTTGCAGGCCCGGTAGAAATCCGGGCGCAACAACAGGTCTTCCGGCGGATAGCCGCACAACGCCAGCTCCGGCGTCAGCAGCACATGAGCGCCGCGGGCCTTGGCCTCGGCGGCGCACTGGATGATGCGTTCGACGTTGCCCGTCAGATCACCGACGGTGGCGTTGAACTGGGCAACGGCGATACGCAGCATGAGACTCAGTAAGCCGGCTTGTCCTTGGCGTCGTTGTAACGCTGGACACCTTCCTGGATTTCCTTGCGGGCGGCATCAATGCCTTCCCAGCCGTTGACCTTGACCCACTTGCCCGGCTCCAGATCCTTGTAACGCTCAAAGAAATGGGCGATCTGCTTGCGCAGCAGTTCCGGCATGTCTTCGACGGTCTTGACGTCCTTGTACAGTGGGGTCAGCTTGTCGACCGGCACGGCCAGCAGCTTGGCATCGTTGCCGCCTTCGTCGGTCATCGACAGCTGGCCCAGCGGGCGGCAGCGTACGACGACGCCCGGCGGCAGGGAGAACGGTGCGACGACTAGCACGTCGACCGGGTCGCCATCACCGGCAATGGTGTGCGGGATGTAGCCATAGTTGCACGGATAGTGCATGGCGGTGGACATGAAGCGATCAACGAAAATCGCACCGCTTTCCTTGTCAACTTCGTACTTGACCGGCTCGGAATGAGCGGAGATTTCGATAATGACATTGAAATCGTCGGGGAGGGACTTGCCGGAGGGAACATTGTTAAGTGCCATGTTTTTTCTCTCTGCGTTCAGGTTTTGAGAACTTGCGATTATAACGCCGCCCCGGGCCGACATCAGCCCCAGGCGGCGAGAAACTCCTGCCAGTGCGGCGCGCCGATGCGAGCCAGCTGGGCCTTGACGAATTCGCCCTCGGCGATCTCTTCCTCGGCGGTCAGTTCGCCGCGCAGGCGACGGAAACGGTTGTAGACCAGATAGGTATTGATCACATCGGTTTCGCAGTAATCACGAATGTCGGCGATCTGGCCACCTTGCCAAGCCTCCCATACCTTGCCGCCGTCCATGCCGAGCTTGCCGGGAAAACCGAACAGCTTGGCCAGATCATCGAGCGGCGCGTTGGCGCGGCCGTTGTACAGCGCCAGCAGGTCCATCAGATCGAGGTGACGGGTGTGGTAGCGGCTGATGTAGTTGTTCCACTTGAAATCGCGGGAATCGGCGTAATCGCCGTCGCCCATGTCCCAGTAGCGTGGCGCCGACACCCCATGCAGCATGCCACGGTAGTGCAGCACCGGCAGATCGAAGCCGCCGCCGTTCCACGACACGATTTGCGGCGTGAATTTCTCGATGCCGTCGAAGAAGCGCTGGATGATGGCGCCCTCGTTCAAATCCGGCTCGGACAATGACCAGACCCTGAGGCCTTCACTGGTCCGCAACACACAGGAAATCGTCACTACCCGCTGCAGATGCAGTTGCAGGAAGTCGTTGCCCGTCTTGGCGCGGCGTTGCTGGAAGGCCAGTTCCGCAACCTCATCATCCGACAGCTCGCCCGGTAGGTCGTTGAGCCGGCGCAGGCCGGGCACATCGGGAATGGTCTCGATATCGAAGACGAGAACCGGTTTCATGCCGGGAAAACACCCGTCGACAGATAGCGGTCGCCACGATCGCAGATGATCGACACGATGACCGCATTTTCCAGTTGCTGGGACAAACGCAGCGCCACGGCCAGCGCACCGCCTGAAGAAATGCCGGCAAAGATGCCCTCTTCCATGGCCAGACGACGGGTCATCGCCTCGGCATCGGCCTGGCTGACGTATTCGATGCGGTCGACGTTGGTCTTGTCGTAAATCTTGGGCAGGTAGGCGTCCGGCCACTTGCGGATGCCGGGGATCTGGCTGCCCTCTTCCGGCTGACAACCGACGATCTGGATCGCGGGGTTCTTTTCCTTGAGAAAGCGGCTGGTCCCCATGATGGTGCCGGTCGTTCCCATGCTGGATACGAAGTGGGTGACCTTGCCCTCGGTATCGCGCCAGATTTCCGGCCCAGTGCCTTCGTAGTGGGCCAGCGGGTTATCCGGGTTGCCGAACTGGTCGAGGATGATGCCCTGGCCTTCGTCGCGCATCTTTTCGGCCACGTCGCGGCACAACTCCATGCCGCCGTCCTTGGGCGTCAGCACCAGTTCAGCGCCGAAGGCGCGCATGCTCTGGCGGCGTTCGACGCTCTGGTTCTCGGGCATGACTAGGATCATCCGGTAGCCCTTCATCGCCGCCGCCATGGCCAGCGCGATGCCGGTAT
>CAMKYP010000492.1 GCA_946477505.1 uncultured Dechloromonas sp.
CTGGCGATATTCATGATGACCTCCAGGGGGTGAGCGGTTGAGTGGCGCGTGTTTCAGGATTGGCGGGGGTGATGCCGTGTTCGGTCAGCTCGGCCTGGCGCTGTTCGACCAGGCGGTGCTCGCGTTTGAGGGCGAGCTGGATCAGTTGCGGTATGTCGAGAATGAGGGCGAGGCGGCCGTTGCCCATGATGGTCGAGCCGCTGACGCCGCGCAGCGAGCGAAAGAGGCTGCCCAGCGGCTTGATCACGGCCTGGATGTCGCCGATCAGGCGGTCGACGATGATGCCGGCCGTGGTTTGCCCGAACTGGGCGACGACAACGTATTCCGGGCCGTCGCAAGGGGGCAGGGCGAACAGTTCGCGCAGGCTGACGTAGGGAATCCAGGCGTCGCGCAGCCAGATCTGCCGGGTTTCACGCGAAATCTGTTCGGTCGGCATGTCCATGCATTCGGCCATCATGTCGAGCGGCAGGACCAGGGAGGAGCCGGCGACCTCGACATGGAAGCCATCGATGATGGCCAGGGTCAGCGGTAGCCGAATGCGCAGTGTGCTGCCCTGGCCCGGCTTGCTCAGGACTTCGATTTCGCCGCGCAGGGCATCGATATTGCGGCGCACGACATCCATGCCGACGCCGCGTCCGGAAATGTCGCTGACTTGCTCGGCTGTGGAGAAGCCGGGCAGGAAGATCAGCTTGTATATTTCCTGGTCGCTCAGTTGCCGCCCTTCCGGCAGCAAGCCGCGCTCCTGTGCCTTGGCCAGGATGGCCGCCTTGTTCATGCCGCGCCCGTCATCGCTGACATCGACCACGATGGCGCCGGTGTCGTGATAGGCCTTGAGGCGGAGCAGGCCGCGCGCCGGCTTGCCCTGCGCGATACGGCTGGCGGCATCCTCGATGCCGTGGTCGATGGCGTTGCGGACGATGTGCATCAACGGATCGGTGAGCTTTTCGATCATCGATTTGTCGATCTCGGTGTCGGCACCGACGAGGTCCAGTTCGATTTCCTTGCCGAGGCGGCCGGAAACGTCGTGCACCATGCGCGGAAAGCGATTGAATATCTCGCTGATCGGGACCATGCGCAGGTTCAAGGCATCGTCCCGTATGCCTTCGACCAACTGGCTCAGCACTTCGACCGCCTGGATCATGTCGCTGTCGTCGGTTTCCTTGGCGCGCATGCGCGAGCTGGCGGCAGAAATGACCAGTTCACCGACCCGGTTGATCAGGGCGTCGAGCTTGGCGGCTTCGATGCGGATGAAACGACTGCCTTCGACGCGGTCGGTGCTGCGGCGTTTTTCCTGCACCGCGCTCGGTTTTGCCGCGCTTTCGCCGGTTGGCGCCTGTACTTGAGGAGCGGTCGGCTGTGGGGGGCTGGCCGGCAAGTAGCCGGCTTCCCGCCAGCGTGCCAGGTGGCTTTCCGCCGAGCCGCCGTAGCGGGCGGCCAGCGCGGCGAAGGCATCGTAGTTGCTGTCCGGCGGCAGGATGTCGATTTCGCTCTCGTCCTGGATGAATTCAAAGGCGGAGGCGATTTCGGCCGCCGTGGCCGGGCTGCGAAAAGCCAGTTCGTTGCTCAGGCGGCAGGTGGTTGGGTCAAGTTCGAGAAGCGTGTCGGGTGTTTCGAGACGGGTATGGATGTGGACGATTTCGCCCAGCTTTCCGAGATAGCGCAGGAAGGACGCTGGATCGAAGCCATGCCGGAACAAATCCGGGTGGTAGCGCAAAAACAGGTGCCAGATTCCGCTCTCCGTGCTTTCCGGTCCGGCGGATGGCGGCGTGGATGCGCCCGGATGCTCGAATTGCGTGTGTTCCTCGAGCGCGGCCAGCAGGCGGCGGTGCTCCGCATCTTCCGGGAAGGGCTCGGAGGGGGCGTTCCGGTAGTGCACCAGCATCTGCTGCAGATGGTCGTTGCAGGCAAGCAGGAGTCCGACCAGCGGTTTGTCGATGGCGAGCTCGCCGTTGCGCAGGCGGTCCAGCACGTTTTCCATCACGTGGGTGAAGGCGATCAGACCGTCCAGCGCGAACAGGCCGGCAGACCCCTTGATGGTGTGGGCGCTGCGAAACATGGCACTGAGGTCTTCGGCGTTGCTTTCCGGCTGCTCGTCGAGCGAAAGCAGCAGGCTTTCGAGCAGATTGCTTTGCTCGAAGGCTTCTTCGAAAAAAAGCGCCAGGGCGGATTCGCTGTTCATGGCGTGCTTTCCTCGGCGGCGGTTGACGGGAGGGCGAGTCCGTAGAGCGCCAGCAAGGCATCGGCTTCCGGGTGATGCTCGCTGAGCGCGAAATCGCGACCCAGGTGCTGCGCTTGCTGTGCCAGCAAGAGCAACAACTGCAATCCGCAGCTGTCGATGTCGGTTACGCCGCTGAGCGAGACACGTATGCGTGGGCAGTTGAGCGCCAGGAAGACATCATCCTTCAGCGCATCGACCGTGAAGATGGTCAGGTCGCCCTGCAGGGTCAATGTGGCCTCGTGGCCGTCGAGATGGAGCGGGGATTCGATATCTGCATCAAGCATGTTTCGTCCTCCGGTGGAAAGGGGCGGTGGCGCGCGGGTTCAGGCCTGGACCAGCTTGGCGACCGCGTCGAGCAGCACCGGCGGCTGGAATGGCTTGACCACCCAGGCGCGCACGCCGGCGGCCTTGCCTTCAGCCTTCTTGCTTTCGCCTGCCTCGGTGGTCAGCATGATGATCGGCGTGAAGCGATACGCGGCGAGTTGCTTGGCGGCCTTGACGAAGCTGAGACCGTCCATCACCGGCATGTTGACGTCGGAGATGATCAGGTTGATTTTCTTGCCGTCCAGTTTGCCCAGAGCATCCTTGCCGTCACAGGCTTGAATGACCTGGTACCCGGCATCCTTGAGCGCGATGGAGACGACGTTACGGAAGCTCGACGAGTCGTCCACGACCAGAATGGTTTTATCCACGCTGTTTTCCTTTCCTAGAAAAAGGTGATTTCGCTGGTTTGCTGTTGCGTTTTGCCCTGCGCTGCCAGGAGAGCCCCCGGTTTGTTGTGCAGGGCGTGCTGCTCGTCCGTGGTATAGGTTTGCTTCAGGTTCTGAAGCCAGCT
>CAMKYP010000493.1 GCA_946477505.1 uncultured Dechloromonas sp.
GTATCCGCCACCTTATTACTATCCCCCGCAAGTTGTCGTGGTGCCCGCGCCGCAACCGCCGGTCTATATTGAACAGGCCGAACCGGCCGCGCAGCCGGTTCAGGCGCAGCAGTACTGGTATTACTGCAAGAGCGGCAAGGGTTATTACCCTTACGTCAAAGAGTGTCCTGAAGGTTGGCAGAAGGTTCTGCCGCAACCGGAGAAATAAGCATGTCCCAATTTATTCGCTTGCCCCGCTGGATATTGCTCGGCTCGGTTTTGCTCTTGGGCGCGTGTACTGTTATGCCGACCGGCCCAAGCGTCATGGTCCTGCCCGGTACCGGGCAGCCGTTTGACCGCTTCCGTGCCGACGATGTGGAGTGCAGGCAGTACGCGAATTACCAGATCGGCGGCAAGACGGCCGGCGATGCCGCGAAGGAGTCGGCCATGACCAGCGCTGCGGTAGGTACTGCGGTTGGTGCGCTCGCGGGCGCAGCCATCGGCGGCAACAGCAAGGGCGCTGCCATAGGAGCCGGGGCCGGTTTGTTGATGGGAAGCGCGACGGGTACGGATGCGTCACGCGCTTCGACGCTAGGTACGCAACGCCAGTATGACAACGCTTACATCCAATGCATGTATGCCAAGGGGCACCGCGTTCCCGTGCCGGCCAACATGAGCTATTCGTCACCGGTTCGTTCGTCGGTCCAGAATCAGCCGCAAGACCCCGCTATTCCGCCGCCGCCCCCGGGGGCGCCGCCGCCACCACCTTTACGCTGAAATGCAAGCTAAGGATTTGGCCCGGGTGTTTTCCCCGGGTTTTTTGCGTCAACCGACTGCATGAGTGGTGTCGATTATTCTTACAGTCACCTCGCTATGTGCTGGCTGTTTGTATAAATTAATCGTTAATACAATGCGCTGCGCAATATGGTTTGATTTTTGCTTTGGCTTCTGCGCTCGGGCGTAATGCTCTTCTTCTGAGGAATAACAATGAAAGCGCGTGGTTTTTTTCTAAAAGTCTTGGCAGCGGGTATTTTTGCATTGGGTGTTACATCGTTCTCTCATGCTGGAGCGATTCATGATTCGGCACTGTTTAATGGCAATACGCTGGCTGCGAACGATGACGGGTCAACTGGCGCAGTGAGTTTTGGATTCAACGTCAATTTCTTTGGTGCCACATATAGCCAGCTGTTCGTTAATAACAACGGTAATGTGACCTTCGACTCGCGACTCAGCACCTTCACGCCGTTTAGCCTGCTGTCGACCAGTCATCCGATGCTGGCCCCCTTTTTTGGGGACGTTGATACGCGTGGGGCTGGTAGCGGGCTGGTTCGTTACGGAACGAATACGTTGAATGGTCGCAACGCGTTCGGCGTAAATTGGATCAACGTCGGATATTTCGGTGCTCATGTCGACAAGCTGAATAGCTTCCAGTTGATCATGATTGATCGCTCCGATACCGGAGTGGGTAACTTCGATTTCGAATTCAACTACGACAAGGTTTTGTGGGAAACCGGTGATGCAAGTGGCGGTTCTGGTGGTTTGGGTGGCAACTGCGCCCGTGCAGGCTGGTCCAATGGCGTAAATGCTTCGTATGAGATTGCCGGCTCTGCTACCTGCCGAGCATTTCTGGATGCCAGTTCCCAGACTGGGTTGATTCACAACAGGCTGAACTCGCAGACCGATGGACAGTACGCGTTTAGTGTGCGCAACGGTCAGGTGGTCAATAATGTTCCGGAGCCTGTTTCTTTGGCCCTGGTTGGCCTCGGGTTGGCTGGACTGGGTGCGATTCGTCGTCGTAAGGTGACTTGCTGATTTGCTCACATGTAGAGCATATAAAAAGACCGCTTAGGCGGTCTTTTTTTTGCACATCGCCCTCTTTCCAGTAACGTGTAGATGAGCTTGTTGTGCGGCTCTTATAAAGCGATCCCGGCACTGTGCGCTTGTTGGTCCGCCCAGTAGCTGGAGCGCACCATGGGAGCGCAGGCGGCACCGGAGAAGCCCATCTTCATTGCTTCTTCCTCGAACATCTTGAAGGTGTCGGGATGGACGTAGCGGCTGACCGGGAGGTGGTGGCCGGAGGGCGCCAGATATTGACCGATGGTCAGCATCTCGACGTTGTTGGCGCGCAGGTCGCGCATCACTTCAAGGATTTCCTCGTCGGTTTCGCCGAGACCGACCATCAGGCCGGACTTGGTCTTGACGTCCGGATAGCGTGCCTTGAACTGCTTCATCAGCGCCAGCGAGTGGGCGTAGTCGGCACCCGGGCGGGCCTGCTTGTAGAGGCGGGGCACGGTTTCCATGTTGTGATTCAGCACGTCGGGGAGCGACTGGCCGAGGATGTCGATAGCGAGATCCATGCGGCCACGGAAGTCGGGTACAAGGGTCTCGATGGTGGTCTTGGGCGAGGCTTCGCGCACGGCACGGACGACATCGACGAAATGTTGGGCACCGCCGTCGCGCAGGTCGTCGCGGTCGACGCTGGTGATCACGACGTACTGGAGCTTGAGCATCGAGACCGAGTTGGCCAGTTCAGCCGGCTCGTTGGGGTTGGGCGGTAGCGGTTGGCCGTGGCCGACGTCGCAGAACGGGCAGCGGCGGGTGCAGATGTCGCCGAGGATCATGAAGGTCGCCGTGCCGCGGCCGAAGCATTCGCCGATGTTCGGGCAGGCGGCTTCCTCGCAGACGGTGTGCAGCTTCTTCTCGCGCAACATGGACTTGATTTCGCCGAAGCGTCCGGCGCTGTTGCCGGCCTTGACGCGTATCCACTCCGGCTTGCGCAACGGCTGGTCGACGGGAACGATCTTGATGGGGATGCGGGCGGTCTTCAATTCGCCTTTTTGCTTGACGCCTTTTTGCTTGGTCGCGCCTTCCGGTTTGGGTTCAGCCATGTTGTCTGTCCAATTGCTGCAGCAAGTGCTGCGATAGGTGCTCGCCGGCCTCTGTTACGGAAAGCGGAATGTTCAAGTTCTTGGTTTGTATAACTTTCAGCCCGGCATAGCCGCAGGGGTTGATCGCATCGAACGGGGAGAGATCCATGTCCACGTTGAGTGAAACCCCATGATACGAGCAGCC
>CAMKYP010000494.1 GCA_946477505.1 uncultured Dechloromonas sp.
TCGGTGTCGGCGTCACGCTTGGCAATTGCATTCCCCAACGAACGAATCAGCGACAGGTTGGCATCGAGCAGTTGCCGCGACAGAAAATTGGAACGCCGTAGCATGGCCAGCATAAGGGGGTACAACAACAATGCCGCTGTTGGCACCGACAAACTTGCTGCCAGTGCCACATGCCGGATTGATCGCCGCCTGGCCTCGATTTCCTTTTCAGATATTCGACTGATCCCTTCGACATAGCCTATCAGGTGGCCATTTTCGGTAGTCATGGGGAGCAAGACCTGAATCAACTCGTCAGCCCCAACACGAACACTCCGTGTGTGATTTTCACCCTGTTTCGGCCAAGTAGGTACGATGCCACTGAACGGGGCGAGTGCTGCCTCAGGGAGTCCCCCTAATGTCTCGAAGAGCACACGCCCATCGACTCCAAAAACACGCATGCCCACAAGTTCCTCACGCAGGAGTCGGGCAAGCTCTTGATGGTCGCTCGCATCCTGCCCTTCGGCCAATTGCATCGCCGGCGACTCGAAGTGACGTACGCCGGCAATCGCCAGCTCCTTGACGCGTAACTCGGCTTCGTAGGATGCCAACCAGTAGGCCACACCACCGGCCAGTATCCCGACTACTGCGGCGCCAATGCCGAGCCGCAGGGCCAAAGCAAGACGTAACCGGCGAGGCGTGTCAGGCAGTGAAAAGCGATTCATTTGAGGTTCTGCAACAGCTCCATGAAGTGCTTGAAGTGGCCGCTGACACGATCTAGGGAAAACTGGTGCATCAGCGAGTTTTCAGCCATCTTCTGTCGCTCAACGTCCATTTCGACCGTATTGCCGTCAGCAGCGGCTTGGTACGGCACATGGTACTTCAGCGGAAACGGCGGTGTCTGCGCACTTCCTGACTGATGGCCGGCGGCAGTGGTCGCCAGCGGTAGCGATGCCGATGCCCCCTTGACGATTTGGGCGGCCTCTTCAATGTCAATATCGACAGCCTTATAACCAGGCGTATCAGCATTGGCGATGTTCGAGGCTATAAGTTGCTGCCGATAGATCCGAACCCCTAGCATTTTCTGCTGGAAGTCGTGACCCGCATGCCCGCCCTGTCCAATGGAAAAGTGATTTGGGTGGGCTGTTGCCGTAGTGGGCGCCATTCCGGAAGCGTGCCCGCCACCATGTCCTCCCCCCTGACCTGATCCACTCCCTCCTTGTCCGCCATGGGCGCCATG
Organism: uncultured Dechloromonas sp.; assembly: GCA_946477505.1. GTDB lineage: Bacteria > Pseudomonadota > Gammaproteobacteria > Burkholderiales > Rhodocyclaceae > Azonexus. The sequence continues at coordinate 1,217 of CAMKYP010000494.1, forward strand.
GCCGGCCACCGGATTATTCGCCTGTTGGGCCATCGCCTGATTCAGTGCTTCAGAAAACGTACCATTGTTGGCATTGGCAGGCGAAGCACCGTGCCCTTCGTGACCACCTTGAACCGGAGGAGGTGAACTGTTGCCGACAGGAGGAACTGACGAAGCACCTGCCATGACGATGACTATTCGTTCATGATCAGAATGGCTCTCACCGGGTCGATCTCACCGAGGTCGTGCCATTTCAGTTCGCTATCCGGCATGACCGGTGCGGCCAGACAACCATGATTGCATTCGACAAGCCAACGTTTCTGGAGCACCTCCCGGCAGTAGTTGTAGCTCAGCAGCTTGGGGTCGCTACCAACCGCCAGCGCCAGTGCGCGACAAACACACCGATCACCGTGTTCTGCTGGTTTGCGAATATCCATGGCTGAAATGATGAGGCCCCGATATCGGGGCCTTTGCTGAACAGTTACTTCCCATCCCGCGGATGGTAGTGCTTGCCCTGATCCTTGCCGGCCTTGGATTTTTCAGCCTTGGCATCCGGCATACTTTGCGCCATACCGGTCTTCTCCTGGACGTGGGAATGCGGTTTGACAGCAGCCTTGTCAGCCTGAGCTTCGGCAGCTTTCGGGGCGGCTGCCTTCTCATCGGCATAGACGATACCCGTTGTGGCGGCGCTGGCGAACAGAACGGCGGCAATAAGGGAAGAGATTTTCATGATCGGGGCTCCTAGGGTTTGAGGAAATCAACAGTCCGAATCGCATGGACAAGTGCAGTTTCTACCTTTTTGACTGTCAACAAAGTGACTTGTTGATTACATATTTGTCAGGAAGTATTGCTGGACAGGGAGCCAAGGAAGTCATGAGCACCAAAGCGGTCGATTCATTTTCGAGACAAGGCTGCTAGCACTTGTTTCTGGTAATTCAGGCCATCTTGTAGACAGGACTTGCAATAATCAGTCAGAACACTTCCTTTCTCGCTCAGAGCGTTCCAAGCACCTTCACTACTGTAGCTCTCCGGGGCCTGATCCTTTTGCAGTAGCGCCTGCAACATCGCGAAATGCGCAGCCACGGCTTTTTCAGCGTACTCCCCGTTCGCCTGAACAATGCGAAGGGTGAGATCCAGCTGTGAGCCAGCTTGATTTTTCAAGTTTTCAAGGGATAGGGACATATCAAACTCCTGATTCATGGAAAACTGCTGCTTGGTTTAGGGTTCGAACTTGGTTGAGATATAGCAGGGTAATCATCAATCTCCTCGCTACCTCATCTGCCCGTTTTCCAAATGCATGAAACTCCTCTTGGCAACAATGGACACCACAATCTCGAATTATCGAATTCCAGTTGGATGGCCACTGATCATAGGCAGTGAGCCAGGAAGCGACGGCCAAGCCATTGTCTGTAGCCTGCCAGATGCATTGATTTTCATCCCATACTGCAATAACGTCGAAGCATGCAAAAGGAACCTCGTAATAACGAATGTCTTCCATAGTTCCAACGCTATCCTGCGTCATAGTGCTTATTTCGGAAGACACCTGAAACACTTCAAGCGTTGATATTGATCAACGTACCAGTCAACTGCCCTTGGGCGTTGATTGCCGGTTGTGGAATGGCCTGCTCAATCTGACGCTGCCGTGATAGTTCCTCTGCTTGACGGGCCTGAATCTCGGCCCGTTTGACGTTGTAGGCGTCCTGATTCTGGGGTACGGTGCCTGACGTAATGGGGGAATTACGGCTAATCGCATCCATGGTCATGGAAATCTCCTTATTGAGTAAGTGAATCGCCCCGGGTTTCGTAGAGGCTCCGAGGTTTAAGTGCAGGCGGTCGTT
>CAMKYP010000495.1 GCA_946477505.1 uncultured Dechloromonas sp.
GATCGATGTCTTCGGATTGTCGTGCGTCGGCATCGGCGCCAGTTGGTTCGCCGCAGGCAAGGCCGCCATCCTGGCCAATTTCCCGACGTCGCTGGCCGAGGCCGTGGCCTGCACCGCCGGCGGCGTCGTGGTCATGATCTGGGCGGTCGCCCGCATCCTGCGCGAAATCGCCAAGCAGGCCCCCGAGTTGCAGGCGCGCTACGACGCCTACGTTGCCGCACAGCACCCGGACAAGGTTCGCCCCAAGGACGAAACCGAATAGCGCTTCGCGCGCCGCGGGTTATTCGCCCGCCTTGCCACCCGGCTTGAGCCAGTCGGGCAATTCGCGATTGCCCGCATTATCGATGATGTATTGCCTGATCAACCGGCGCACGACCTGCGACGGCGTCAGGTCGTGTTCGGCGCAAATTTCCTCGAACAGCTGCTTCTTGCGCGGGTCGATCAACAACGTCAAACGGGCGGTACGGTTCTCCATATTGCTTCGCTCTTATTGGACTTGTATCGCATTATGTTAACATATGATTAACATTGACGATTAATATAACGCTCATATAATGCACCGCTTGTTCCCCGAGCGCGTGCCATGAAAATCGCCTTTCGCCCCAAGCTCCTCGATTGCCTGCCTGGCTACAGCCGGGCGCAGCTGGGCAAGGATCTCGCAGCGGGTATCACGGTTGGCGTTCTCGCCCTGCCATTGGCCATGGCCTTCGCCATCGCTTCCGGCTGCTCGCCGACCGCCGGCATTTGGACGGCCATCGTCGCCGGCTTCCTGACCTCCGCACTGGGCGGCTCCCGGGTGCAGATCGGCGGCCCGACCGGCGCCTTCATCCCCATCGTCTATGGCATCGTCGCCATGCACGGTTTCGCCAACCTGCTCGGCGCTACGATGCTGGCCGGCGTCTTCCTGCTCGCCATGGGGCTGGCGCGCATGGGGCAGCTCATCCGCTTCATCCCGGTCACCGTCGTCATCGGCTTCACCAACGGCATCGCCGTGGTCATATTCCTCGCCCAGATCAAGGATTTCTTCGGCCTGAAAATCGACAGCCTGCCAGCCGAATTCTTCCTGCGCATCAAGACGCTGGCGGCCTACGCAGACACCGTCGACCTGCCCACCCTCGGCCTGGCCTCGGCCTGCTTCGCCTTCCTGCTCTCCTACAATTGGCTGGCGCAACGCATCGTCATCCTGCGCCGGGCACCCGGACCGCTCGTCGTGCTCGTCGTCGGCACGCTCGTTTCCTTCCTTTTCGACCTGCCGGTGGAAACCATCGGCAGCCGCTTCCACGGCATTCCGCAGGAACTGCCTGGTTTTGGCTTGCCCAGCCTGTCGATCCACGATTTCGGCAAGCTGATCTCGCCGGCCATCACCATCGCCCTGCTCGGCGCCATCGAGTCGCTACTCTCGGCCCGCGTCGCCGACAGCCAGATCGACGACCGCCACGATCCCAACCAGGAGCTGGTCGCCCAGGGGCTAGCCAACATTGCCGCGCCGCTGTTCGGCGGCTTTGCCGCCACCGGCGCCATCGCCCGGACGACGACCAACGTCAAGACCGGCGGCCGGACACCGATTGCCGGCATCATCCACGCCCTCGTGTTGCTCGGCATTGTCCTGCTCGCCGCGCCGCTCGCCGCCTACGTACCGCTCGCCACGCTATCGGCCATCGTCATGGTGGTCGCCATCAACATGGGCGAATGGCACGAGTTCGTCGAACTGAAACGCTATACGTACAACTACCGGATCATCCTGCTCGCCACCTTCTTCGTCACCGTGCTGTTCGACCTGACCATCGCCGTCGAACTGGGCATGGTTCTGGCCAGCCTGTTCTTCATCTACCGCATGTCGGAGCTGACCCGCGTCGAGCGCCGCCCCTTGCGCGAAGAGGCTTCAGAGCCGCGTTTCCTGTACCCGGATGGCAGCATGCGGGTCACTGCCTGGCAGTTGTTCGGTTCGCTGTTCTTCGGCGCCGTCAACAAACTGGAGGCCCTGCTCGACCCGGCGGCCGGCCATCCCGAGGTAGTCATCCTCGACATGGCCCAACTGATCCAGCTCGACACCACCGGTCTGGAAGGCCTGGAAAACCTGCTCGACAAGCTGAAGAAACGCGGCTGCACCCTGCTCGTCTGCGGCCTCAACTCACAACCCGGCTCGTTGCTCTACCGCTCCGGCTTCATCGACCATCTCGGCGACGACAACGTTTGCCCGGATCTCAGCCACGCGCTGCAACGCGCCTACATTCTGCTGCCCAACCTGATGGGCGACTCCGAAGAAGATTACTGACAAGGAACCCCCATGAGTGCCCTGCCCAAATGCCCCCAATGCAACTCCGAATACACCTACGAGGACGGTCCCAATTACGTCTGCCCGGAATGTGCCCATGAATGGCCGCAGCAGGCCGCCGAGGCGGTCGAGGAAAAGCGCGTGTGGAAGGACGCCAACGGCAACGTGCTGCAGGATGGCGATTCGGTCACCGTCATCAAGGACTTGAAGATCAAGGGCAGTTCGTCGGTCGTCAAGGTCGGCACCAAGGTCAAGAATATCCGCCTGATCGAAGGCGACCACGACATCGACTGCAAGATCGACGGCATCGGCGCCATGCAGCTGAAGTCGGAATTCGTCAAGAAGGCCTAAGCCGTCCCCGTGCCCTCCGTCGCAACGCGCAGGCAAACGAGCGCGGCATTGTGGAAGCGGGGAACATGGAGATAGCTGAACTGATCGATCTCGCCGAGAGAGAGGGCGCCAATCAGCGGGCCGGCTCCGGTCGCGGCGGCAAGTTGGGCAATCTCACTGACCGCCCCAGCCCCCAGATGCATTCGCCGGCCAGCACAATAGAATGCCAGCAGGGGCCGACGATGAAGAGCCTCTGTATTGCCGGCCAGCGCCACGGCTAGACTGGCGACGCACGCGCTGTTTTCGGCAGGCGGCGCCTTGAGCAGCCGAAGCAGCGTATTGGGAGGCACTTCGCCCACGCACCACAAAGAACCGTCCGCATCGAAGGCGACGGGAATACGGACCAGAAC
>CAMKYP010000496.1 GCA_946477505.1 uncultured Dechloromonas sp.
CGGTACTTCCGTTTGCCTCAATTGGCGGCATTTTCGGTCTGCTCATGGCGGGAGAATATCTGTCCGTCCCCGCGTCGGTGGGCTTTATCGCCCTGTGGGGCATTGCGGTACTGAATGGCGTGGTCCTGGTATCGTATATCCGGGGCTTGCGGGAAGATGGGTATAGCGTGCGCGAAGCAGTCGTCGAAGGTGCCAAGCTGCGCTTCCGCCCGGTGATGATGACGGCGACTGTGGCCATGCTCGGACTGATTCCGTTCCTCTTTTCCACAGGGCCCGGATCGGAGGTGCAAAGACCCTTGGCCATCGTGGTCATCGGTGGTCTGATTACGTCGACCTTGCTGACGTTGGTTGTCTTGCCAACGATCTATCGCTGGTTTGACGAAGAGAAGCTTGAAGCATGATGGAGGAAATATCATGAAGGAAATCAAGGCCATCATCCGTCCCAATAAACTGCCGCTCCTGCGCGAAGCTCTGGTTGCCATGCCCGGGTTTCCGGGCATGACGGTGGATCGTGTCGAGGGGTGCAGCGCGCCAAATCGCCACGTGCCCGCCAAGGCAAGGATCAAGGACGAACTGACCGACTATACCCCCAAGGTTCGTATCGAAATTGTTGCTCCTGACGACGTTGCTGAAACGATTTTCCAGCGTATTACCGAGGTAGCCCAGACAGGTCACTATGGCGATGGCCTGGTCTGGATTACCAAGGTGGAAAAAGCTGCATTCGTATTTAAGACGACGCTGGGACAGGACGACAAATAGCCGGTCGTTATTACTTTCGTTTGGTGTGGAGGAATTCACGGGTATCCGCCGGAGATATCACTATCATTGAGGCTGTCAGAAACGCCCGTAGGGCAATATTGCCGTCTCAGCAGCATGGAAACTCAACTCAGTCTTGTCTCCGCCACTACCCTGATGTCTCCGGAAGACCTTCAGGAGGGTATCGCCAGCCTTTCGCGCGGCACCTACTTCGCGGAAGCGAGTTTGGACATGATGATGAGCATCCTGACCGAATCGGCTGCCAATATTTGTGGTGTTGAGCGTGCCAGCATCTGGGCGTTGACAGACGACCGGCGCGAGTTGCGTTGCCTTGGCCTTTACGAGCGTTCAAAACGCTTGCACAGCAGCGGTAACATCATCGATGCCATTGGCCATCCGGTTTTTTTTGCGGCGCTACAAAAAGGTGACTGCATTGCAGTCGACGATGTCTATGTGCATCCGGTCACCGCTGAGTTTGTCAGCTATTACCTGCCGCGTCACCGAGTGACAGCAATGCTTGCTACGCCCATCCACGTTCGCGGCGAACTGCAGGGCGTTCTGTGCCTGGAGCAGGTCGGTACCAGGCAAGCTTGGGCTGCGGCGCATCAGATTTTTGCCCAAGCCGTGGCTAATCTGGTGACCCTGGCTCTGGTCGAATACGAGGCTGGGGAGGCCAGGCGGGAGGCGTGCGCGGCGGTCGAGCAGTTGCGAGCGGTTATCAATGCTTCGCAGGATGCCGTGTTGCTTGCCGACGCTCAGAGCGGCGAAATACTCGACGTCAATCGTCAGGCGGAGGCACTGACCGGTCGTTCGCGTGCCGAGTTGCTCGGGCGTCACCATGTCAGCCTCTATTCCGTTGAGCAGCAGTCAACCGTCACTGGCGAGGTCCGCCGAATGTTGGAAGGAGGGGGGGCAGCGGGGCGTCTGGCAGCAGAGGTTCAGCGCAGCGACGGGCAGCGGATTCCGGTTAGCGTATCGGCCGCGAGAACAGATCTCAGCGATGGCCGTCGTTTGGCACTCAGCATTCTTCGGGCCGCCTAGGCCGCCACTGCGTCAATCGTTCTTTCCAGTGTATCGAGCAGAGCTAGGAGGTCTTCCCTGGCTGCACGTTCGTCAAGTTCGTTGGCACCCTGCCTGACGGCGTTGGCAAATTGGCGGGCGAGGTGCATGACGCCCCAGATCTCCAGATTTTCAGCATCCTGCGCCAGCTTGAGCGCCTCGCTGGTCAGGACATAGGCATCGGGCGGCAAAGTTGCCAGGGCGTCGCGCAGTAGATCCAATTGTTCGTGCGCCTCGCTCACGAACAGGCGATCGAGGACAGGTGATCGCTGGCTGATATCGCTGCTGCTTGCGGCAGTTTCGAGTCGCTTGGCAAAGTGTCGGGCACGCTCGGCGAATGCATCGTGTTCCAAACCAAGCGGATCGCGTAGGCACTCGATGGTGCCGGTTAGCGCGGCGATCAGGCGGGCAGGAGGGTCCCCTTCTTCCAGTCGATCCACTGCGCCGGCCAGTGCCTCGCCAAGGCGTAGGCAATCGCTGTCGACGATTTCCAGGGCGATGGTATAGAGATTGAATACGGCAGGCCGAACGCCGTCGTCAACGGAGTCGTGCCGCTGTGACCAAGCTTCTTCCAGTCGCTTGCAGGCTTCGAGCCAGCGCTCATTCAGTTGGGTAGCGAAGCGAGGTGGGCGGGATTTCTCCACCCAGGGCAGCAGGGCGGCAGTCGCATCCAGCGTTGGCGCGAGTGCAGCCCGGGATTCCTCGAGATCGTCCTCGGGAATGTCGCCCATTTTTCCTTAGTTGCCGGCCAGTTTGGAGAAGGCCGCAACGACCTCGGGCGGGGCCTGGACCAGTTCGATCAGCACGCCTTCACCGCCGATCGGGAATTCCTCGTTCCCCTTGGGATGCAGGAAGGTGATGTCGAAGCCGGCCGCACCCTTGCGGATGCCACCCGGGGCGAAGCGCACACCGTTGGCCGACAGCCATTCAACGGCCTTGGGCAGGTCGTCGATCCACAGGCCGACGTGGTTGAGCGGGGTGGCATGCACGGCCGGCTTTTTCTCCGGATCGAGCGGCTGCATCAGGTCGACCTCGACCTTGAACGGACCGCTGCCCATGGCGCAGATGTCCTCATCGACGTTCTCGCGCTCGGAAACGAAGGTGCTGGTGATTTCCAGGCCGAATTTCTCGACCCACAATGTGCGCAGTTTTTCCTTGGAAGGGCCACCGATGG
>CAMKYP010000497.1 GCA_946477505.1 uncultured Dechloromonas sp.
GCTCAACCAACTCGGATTCTTGCGCAAACTCCGAGGCAATCATAATCACCCGCTGAATCAGCGAGGCAATGTCCGTTGTCGGAATCTGCGCATGTGCAACCGACGCACCAAACACGATGAAACTTACCGCCAGCAACCGTCCCAATCGATGAATCATCATGACAACTCTCCTTTAAAACATGGCCCAGCACCATGCCGAGCGAATTAAAACCCTGTCAAACCGCCCACTTCCCACCCAAAACACCGGCACTGACGCCCTTTTCCTGCAACCACTCGCCGACCCAGTTGTCCTTGTGCAGCGCCATCAATTCACGCGCCCGCTTCCGGTCATCCTTCCCAGAAGTCGCGACGAATGCCAGGGCCACTTTCCCCAATTCGAGCTGAAACATCCGCCGCCCCTCAGGCGACGAAAAGAAGTAGTCCCGCTTCGCCGTCCCGAATGCCAATACTTCCATTTCGCGATCAGTCAGGCCCAACTCGCGATACATCACTCGACCATCCTCTGTCACAGCACCCGGATTCGGCAGCAGGATGCGGGTTTTGCAAGCTGAATACAGCGTCGACTTGATACGTGACTTCGCCAAATCCTCCAATTCCTGCGTCGCGAAAACAACAAATGCATTGGCCTTGCGCAATACCTTCAGCCATTCGCGAATCTTTTCTTCGAACAACGGGTGATCGAGCATCAACCACGCTTCATCCAGGATGATCATCACTGGAGACCCATCCAAGGCTCGCTCGACGGCACGGAACAGGTACAGGAGAACGGGGACGACGTGCTTATCCCCCAACTCCATCAGCTGCTCCATTTCGAAGACCGTAAAGCGAGACAAGGAAATTGAATCCTCCCGCGCATTCAGCATCCCGTCCGCGTACTGGCTTTCGTACAACGAAAGCACTGCCCGAATCTCCGGTGTCTGAATCAATGCGCCCAAATCCGTCAAGGAACGCATATGCGCAGGTCGTGACCCCAACAACTCCAGCGCACGCCCAATTTCCTTGCGCATCCCGAGGTCGACCTTGACCCCGTTCAACTCGCACAGCACTTCCACGTAATCGGATGCCCATGCTCGCTCCGCAGCGCGGTCTACGCGGGCGAACGGGCACAGGCCAATCGTCTGCCCATCGTCCTCCGACATGAAGCCATAGTGGTCTCCGCCAGCCGCCTTACACGCGACGAACATCGACTCCCCTTTTTCAAAAGAAAACACCTTGCCATTCGGGTAACGGAAATGCTGCAAGGCCATCAGTCCCAGCCCGGTTGACTTACCGGCCCCCGTTGGCCCGATCACGAGCGCATGACCGACATCCCCTTGATGCAACACCACGCGAAACGGTGTGCCGCCGTCCGCAGCACCATAAAACAGCGGAGGGGGCAATTCACCGTCCGGGTAATACTTTGCGTAGAACCCGCACGGGTTGCCTGCCGGGCCTTGCCAGATAGACGACAGCGGCAATAAATGCGACAGGTTGATCGAATGCAACAACGGCCGGCGGACATTTTCGTAGCCATGGCCCGGAATGCTGCCCAGGAATGCCTCTACTGCATTCACATCCTCGTCCCGGACAACAAACCCACCGTAACTCACCACCTTGCACACATAACGCACAGCGGCTTCCAACTTCGCGGGGTCTTCATCCATCAGGATGATGGTCGAGGTGTAATGGCCATACGACACGACGCCCGAACTCAAATCCGTCAGCGCCGCTTCAGCGTCAGCCGCCATATCGACGGCATCTTGATCCACCTGGCCGGTCGTTCGGCCAAGGACCTGATCAACAAGACCACGAATCTTCTGCCGCCATTTCTTCCGGCTGTCCTGCACTTCTGCCCGTGCGGCGTGCGGATCACGACAGATCCATCGCGTTGTCCAGCGAAAGGCGACTGGCAGCCGATTCAAAACATCCAGCATGCCTACTTCTGTCCCGGCCTCCGGCGGTGTCTCGAGAGAGATCACGCGGATATGCTTGTTGCCGACACGCGGACGAATCCCGCCATAGAACGCTTGTGAGCCAATCAGGACATCGAGCCCAACCGGTGGTTGCCAGACTGGCAATCGAACGCGTTGGCGCTGGCCGGTCGCACACCACAACAGGAACGATATCTGATCGTCAAAATGCTCATTCAGCCGACTTGCCTTTTCCATCGACCAGGACGAGGCAAGCGGCACCATCCCACCCAGATCAGTCGACAACTCGCTGACGATGTTGCTGGTCATACGGATGAAATACTCGATTTCTTTTCTGCCAATTGCCGCCGCACCCTTGTCCTCGCCGGCATCCGACTCAAACAGGAAATTGCGCATCTTGCCCTTGAGTAAGACCGGCGGCAGATAGGTCAGGGTCAGAACGTAATCATTCTCGAAGTGCTGTCCTTCAGCGCGATATTGTTCTCGCCGCTCATTGTCCACAGCGCGCGAAACTGCATCGGGAAAAGCACCAGAGTCCGGATAATCGCTGGATTCAATCCGGGAATTGGTAACGTGCCACATCCAGCCGGTGCCCAGTTTTTTGACCGCAGCATTCGTTCGCAAAGAAATAGCTTCGCGCTCCGCCTTGGATGCACATTGCAAGTCCTGGCCACGGTAACGAAAAGACGAGATCAGTTCCCCGCCTTTTCCCAGAATCACGCCTTGAGCAATCAGAGACTCATGGCGCAACAAATCACCGTAACCCCGCGTTTTGGTTGCAAATTCCCGAGCAAAAAAATCTACGCCTCCCACGGCCACTCCTTGCAATTGTTCAATAGCAATCGATTATGCCACTAATCGCGCTTTCGTCACAAAAATACTCATTTCAACCGGGGTGTTGATCGGCGTGGCAGATCACCCCGGAGAATCGTTCAAACAAAGTCCTTGATAGCAGGCAGATCAACCTTCCGATGCCCACGCGGCGCGTAATACCGTTTGTATTTCAAGTGCCGCTGCCAACAAATCAAAGCATACGGATCGGCCTTATAGACTTCCCGCCCGACCCATATCCCAC
>CAMKYP010000498.1 GCA_946477505.1 uncultured Dechloromonas sp.
AGCAGGATGCGCGCCTTCTTGATCTGCGCCGGGGTCAGGCCGCCGAGTTCGAGGTCGGGGTCCCAGACGACCATCTCGTCCATCGCGAAGCCCATCTGGTGGCCTGTCCACCGGCCGAGATGCTGGTCGGGGAAGAAGAGCACCTTCGGGCGGCGCTCGAAGGCCCACTTGGCGATGGTGCCGGCGTTCGACGAGGTGCACACGATGCCGCCATGCTCGCCACAGAAGGCCTTGAGGTCGGCGGCCGAGTTGATGTAGGTGACCGGGGTGACTTCTTCCTCGGCGTTCAGCACCTCGTTCAGCTCGCGCCAGCAGCGCTCGACCTTGGCCAGGTTGGCCATGTCGGCCATCGAGCAGCCGGCAGCGAGGTCGGGCAGGATGGCCGTCTGGTTGGGCGCGGTCATGATGTCGGCGACTTCGGCCATGAAGTGCACGCCGCAGAAGACGACATATTCCGAGTCGGTCTGCGAGGCGAGGCGCGACAGTTTCAGCGAGTCACCGGTCAGGTCGGCGTACTGGTAAACGTCGGCCCGCTGGTAATGGTGACAGAGGATCACGGCCTTCTTGCCGAGCTTGGCGCGGGCGGCGCGGATGCGCTCGTGACAGGCCTCGTCGGACAGGGCGTTGAACGGAGAGAAGGAAAGGGTGGCAGTCTGCATTGCTGATCTCTGAATGGCGCCGTTGAATTCGGCCGCGCGGTATTATCCCTGAATCCATGGCAAGCCGGCCTTGCGCCAGCCGCCGATGTGGCCGCGATGCCCATTGGCATCCTTGTCGCCCTCGAAGCCTTCGAGGATGTTGTAGCAGTTGTTGTAGCCGGCCTCGGCGGCGGCCGTGGCGGCGCCGATGGAGCGCACGCCGCTGCGGCACAGAAAGACGACCAGTGCTTGTGGATCGACCTGGCGCTTGAGTTCGGCAATGAAGTTCGGGTTGCGCACACCACCCGGGTACTGGTTCCACTCGATTTCGACAGCGCCCGGTATGCGGCCTACCCAGTCCCACTCGGCGCGGGTGCGGACATCGACCAGTCTGGCGCCCGGGGCTAATTGCAACAGGGCATAGGCCTCCGTCGGTGTCAATTCGCCCTGATAGGGTCTTTCGAGCGCTCGGCCGCGTTCGGCGGCGAGGTTCAGGATTTCCGTTAACTTTCCCATAATGTCCAACTGCTAGAATTTCAGACCGTTAGTATAGGGCACAGCACATGGCACAAGGGGAACACCCGGCGGCGGCATCGATGGCGGAGCGGGCTGCCGAAGCGCAGAAGGCAACCGGGGTCAGCGTTGCCGTCAATCTGCTGATGACCGTTGCCCAGCTTGTTGTCGGCTGGCTGGCGCATTCCCAGTCGTTGGTGGCGCACGGCATGCATTCCTTTTCCGATCTGCTTTCCGATTTTCTGGTCATCTACGCCAGTCGTCAAAGCGCCCATCCCGCCGATGAAGCCCACCCCTATGGTCACGCCCGCATGGAAACCGGGGCAACCCTGGTTCTCGGGGCATCGCTGGCCTTGATCGGTGGCGGTATTCTCTGGGAATCGGGAATGCGTTTGCAGCATATCGAGACCCTGCCGGTGGTCGAATTGTCTGCCTTGTGGGTGGCTATCGCCACCGTGGTATCGAAGGAAGGCCTGTATCGTTACCTGATCCGCGTCGCCGAACGCCAGCGTTCCCAACTGCTGACAGCCAACGCGCTGCATACCCGGGCCGATGCGGCATCGGCATTGGTCGTGGTGGTCGGTATCGGCGGTGCGCTGCTTGGTTGGTCTTTCCTCGATCTGCTGGCTGCCGCGCTGATGGGTTTCATGATCCTGCGCATGGGGGCGGAACTGGCGTGGGGAGCCTTCAGGGAACTGATCGATACCGGACTCGACGCGGTGCAGGTCGAGGCGATTCGCGGGACGCTGATGGCGACGCCGGGGGTCCTCGGTCTGCATGAGTTGCGTACACGGCGCATGGCGCACCAGGCACTGGTCGATGCCCATATCCAGGTCGATGCGCGGATCAGCGTCTCCGAGGGGCATCGTATTGCCGAATCGGCGCGGGCGCGTGTATTGCGCGAACATCCCGAAGTGCTGGATGTGCTGGTTCATATCGATCCGGAGGACGACGGAGATTCCGATCTCGTGGTCCCGCGATTGCCGGCGCGCGAGGTGTTGCTCCGCGAATTGCAGCCGTTATTGGCGGATTTGCCGGCGCCGGAGAAGATCCTGCTGCATTACCTCAACGGCAAGGTCGAGGTCGAGATTTTCCTGAGGCATGCGTTTTTCGAGAATGGCGAAGCGCTCAGACTAGCGGAAGAAGGGATAGCCGAGCGCCTGCGGAACCATGACGTGGTGCGCAGTATTTCGCTAAATTGCATGATTGCACCAAAATAGTGCGATTTTTTGCTTAATGGCACTGTTGTGGTGCGTCCATTCTCTGCTTATCGCGGGCATCTCGTTGTGGCAGAATAGAAAAATTGACTTCAGCGGCTGGCACGTAATCTGCTAAAAGCCTGGGGCTGAATTTTGATTGTCGCCGGTTTTGCCGGCACCTTGTTTTCTTTGGAGACTGACTCTTATGGCAACCCCGCAAGACGTGATGAAGATGGTCAAGGAAAACGACGCCAAGTTCGTCGATTTCCGTTTCACCGACACCCGTGGCAAGGAACAGCACGTCACCGTGCCGGTTTCCCACTTCGACGAAGACAAGTTCGAGAGCGGCCACGCTTTCGACGGCTCGTCCATCGCCGGCTGGAAGGGCATTCAGGCTTCCGACATGCTGCTGATGCCGGACCCGGCCACCGCCTACATCGACCCGTTCTTCGACGAAACCACCGTCGTCCTGACCTGTGACGTCGTCGATCCGACCGACGGCCGTGGTTACGATCGCGATCCGCGCTCCATCGCCAAGCGCGCCGAAGCCTATCTGAAGTCTTCCGGTCTGGGCGATACCGCCTACTTCGGTCCGGAACCTGAATTCTTCATCTTCGACGGCGTCGA
>CAMKYP010000499.1 GCA_946477505.1 uncultured Dechloromonas sp.
GCCGGACTGACCAAGCCGACGACTGGTGTGCTGCTCTGCGACGGGCGGGAGATCGCCGGTCCCGGCCCAGAACGCGCGGTGGTCTTCCAGAATCACAGCCTGCTGCCCTGGCTGACCTGCTTCGAAAACATCTACCTTGCTGTCGAGCGCGTGTTCGGCAGCAAGGAAGGCAAGCCGAAGCTCAAGGCGCGCACGCAGGCGGCCATCGAACTGGTCGGCCTGGCGCATGCGGCGCACAAGTACCCGCATGAAATCTCGGGTGGCATGAAGCAGCGTGTCGGCATCGCCCGTGCCCTGTCCATGGAGCCGAAGGTGCTGCTCATGGACGAGCCCTTCGGCGCGCTCGACGCGCTGACCCGCGCCAAGCTGCAGGACGAGTTGATGAAGATCTGCGAGAAAACCAAGGCTACGGTGGTCATGGTCACGCACGATGTCGATGAGGCGGTTCTGCTGTCCGACAAAATCGTCATGATGACCAACGGCCCGGCGGCGACCATTGGCGAGGTCCTCGAAATCAAGCTGCCGCGCCCGCGTGAACGCCTGACCTTGGCCCACGATCCGGCCTACATCGGCTACCGGGCGGCGGTCCTCGAGTTCCTCTACGAAAAGCAGGCCCACGTCGAGAAAGAAGCCGCCTGATCGCGCTCCGCTTTATCGTCGGTCACACGCTCAACGGCGATTTTTGCCCACCGGTAAAATGGTGGGCTTTTTCTTGATCCATCTCTTTGCGTTTATCCCACGGCGAGGCTATGGTTTGCGGATTTGAATACGGACATCGATTGATGCTGGGCAATTCGGGCAAGCTTTCGCGCAAGATCGTCGGCATGCTGGTGGTGTTCTTCGCCGTCGCCACCGTCGCCATCGGCCTCACCCTGCTCATTTCCTGGCAGCTGGAAGGCGTTGCCGCGGCCATCAACGACGCCGGTAGCCAGCGTATGCGCAGCTATCGCATCGGCCACCTGATGGCGCGTGGACTGGAGGTCAGGGTGCAAGAGGTGCAAATCGGCAGCGCCTTGAGCGAAGAGCGGGAGCGCTTCGAGAGAGTGCTGCGCGATCTGCAGCAGGGCGACCCGGCTCGCCCCTTGGCCCAGCCGAGGAATCGCGAGGTCCAGGCGCGGCTGTCCGAGGTTGGTCAGGTCTGGCAGACAAGCATTCGCCCCTTGGTGGATAACTATTTGACGAGTGGGCGTGCGGAGCGGGAGCGGATTACCGATCGCTTCGACGGGGAGTTGGAGGGGTTTGTCAGCAGCATCAACGAACTCGTCCTCGCCATGGAGCGAAGCTATGCCTTCGACACCAATCTACTGCGCAGCGTCCAGGCGGTGCTGGTGTTGTTCGCCATCCTCGGGACTTTCGTGCTGATCCGCTATTTCGACCGTCTGGTCATTCGGCCGGTGGGCATCCTGCATGCCGGCATGCAACGCATGACCGGCAACGACCTCTCCGTTCGCGTGCCGGTCGCCAGCGACGACGAACTGGGTGCGCTCGCCGGCGGCTTCAACCAGATGGCGGAACATCTGGAAAGCGTCCACGGCACGCTGGAGCATCGCGTCGAAGCCGAAACCAGCCGCCTCGCACAACGTAACCGCGAACTGGGCATTCTCTACGGCATGACCACCTTCCTGACCGAGCCGGCACCGCTGGAGGCCTTGTGCGAGGGCTTTCTCGATCGCATCAAGACGACGCTGGGCGCCGATGCCGGCGCGGTGCGGCTGTACCTGCCGCAAACCGAAAAGCTCTATCTGATGACCCACGACGGCCTCTCGGAGGAATTCATCGCCAACGAGGGGCAAATTAATTGCGGTGACTGCCTGTGCGGCGACGTTTTCCAAACCAGTCGGCCGGCTGCCTTTGCGACGGCCAATCCACCGGAGGGCATGCGCCTGCGTACCTGCATCCGGGAAGGGTTCGCGACGGCCACCGCGTTCAGCATCCTGTGTGACAAGCAGCGCATCGGTGTCTACAACCTTTATTTCCGCCGGCCGCAGGCCTTGTCGGAGCAGGAAGTGCACCTGCTCGAAACGCTCGGCCACCATCTCGGCGTGGCGATCGAGAACCAGCGCCTGAAGTCGCGTGAAAAGGAACTCGCGGTATCCGAAGAGCGCAATTTGCTGGCGCAGGAGCTGCATGACTCCATCGCCCAGGGCCTCGCCTTCCTGAACATCCAGGTGCAGTTGCTACAGGATTCCCTGCGCAAGGGGCGCACCGACGAGGCGATGCAAACCGCCGGCCAGTTGCGTGAAGGCGTTCAGGAAAGCTACGACGATGTAAGGGAGCTGCTGGTTCATTTCCGGACTCGGGTGCATCAATCCGACCTGGATTCGGCCATCAATGCCGCGCTGGAAAAGTTCGAGGGGCAGACCGGGATCAAGACTGCCTTCGACAGGCGCGGGGCGATGGTTCCGATGGCGCCGACCGACGAAATCCAGATCATGCATATCGTGCAGGAATCATTGTCCAACATTCGCAAACACGCCAAGGCCAGCCAGGTTCGCGTCGTGGTCGACCAGGACATGGCGTGCAGCCGGATTACGATTCAGGACGACGGCGTCGGCTTTGACCCGCAAACCGATCCGAATTGCCTGTCGGATCGCCATGTCGGCTTGAAGATCATGCGTGAGCGCGCGCACCGCATTGGCGCCGAATGTCAGGTAGCATCACAACCGGGGGCCGGGGCGTGTGTAACCCTCAGCCTGCCGAAGGAAAACAGGGAGAGCGTTTGAAATGAGCGAAAAAATCCGGGTGTTGCTGGTCGATGACCACACCTTGTTCCGTAGTGGCATCAAGTCGCTGTTGCAGCGCAACGACGCCTTCGAGGTCGTAGGCGAGGCGGGCGACGGGCTGGAAGGCATCAAGCGGGTTCGCTCCTTGAAGCCGGATGTGGCGCTGCTCGACCTGCACATGCCCGGCGTCTCCGGGCTCGAAGCGGTCAAGGTCATCAGCGAGGAAATGCCCGA
>CAMKYP010000500.1 GCA_946477505.1 uncultured Dechloromonas sp.
GTGTGCACGCCGGAGAATCCGATGGGCTCCTGCATGGTGTCGAGCGAAGGGGCGTGCGCGGCGCATTACAGCTACGGGCGGTTCAAGGACATCGAAGTGGTGGTGGCAGCTTGATGAATTTAACCGCAGAGACGCAGAGGCGCAGAGTTTTCTCCGTGTCTCGGCGCCTCTGCGGTGAGGATCGACGATGAGCGAAGTGAAGAAAGGCTATATCCGGCCGCTGGATTTCAAGCACGGCCGCATTGACATGAGCCACGGCGGCGGCGGGCGCGCCATGGCGCAGTTGATCGACGAGCTGTTCCTGCGCGCTTTCGACAATGAGTGGCTGCGCCAGTTGAACGATCAGGCCTGTTTCGCCGTCACCACGGGGCGCATGGTGATGGCCACTGATGCCCACGTGGTGTCGCCGCTGTTCTTCCCCGGCGGCGACATCGGCGGCCTGTCGGTGCATGGCACCATCAACGACGTGGCCATGGCCGGCGCCCGGCCGCTCTACCTCGCCGCCAGCTTCGTCATCGAGGAGGGTTTTCCGCTGGCGGACCTGCGGCGCATCGTGGACTCCATGGCCCAGGCGTCGCAGGAAGCGCGGGTGCCCATCATCACCGGTGATACCAAGGTCGTCGAGCAGGGCAAGGGCGACGGTGTTTTCATCACTACGACCGGCGTCGGCGTCGTGCCCGAGGGCGTGAGTATCAGCGGCGAGCGGGCCCGGCCGGGCGACCGCATCATCGTCTCCGGTGCCATCGGCGACCACGGCATGGCCATCATGTCGCAGCGGGAGAACCTGCGCTTCGACACCGAGATCGTCTCCGACACCGCGGCCCTGCACGGCCTGGTGACGGCGATGGTGATGGCGGTGCCCGACATCCACGTGCTGCGCGATCCCACCCGCGGCGGCGTCGCCACCACGCTGAACGAGATCGCCCGGCAGGCCGGCGTGGGCATGATGCTGGACGAGGCGGCGATTCCGGTGAATCCGCAGGTGGCGGCCGCCTGCGAATTCCTTGGCCTGGATCCGCTTTACGTCGCCAACGAGGGCAAGCTCGTCGCCATCTGCGCGGCGGGCGATGCAGATCGACTGCTGGAAGTGATGCGTGCCCATCCCCTGGGGGCCCGCGCCGCCGTCATCGGCGAAGTCACCGAAGATCCTCATCACTTCGTGCAGATGAAGACCGCCTTCGGCGGACGGCGCATCGTCGATTGGCTCTCCGGTGAGCAGTTGCCGAGAATATGTTGAGAGGTTGATTTTGAAACGCAGAGACGCCGAGACGCGGAGGAATTCAGAACAGGTTTTCTCGGCGCCTCGGCGCCTCGGCGTTTAATGCAGCGTGATTCATGCGAATACTCTTCCTCACCCACAGCTTCAACAACCTCACCCAGCGCCTCTACGTGGAACTCACCGGGCGCGGGCACGAGGTGTCCATCGAGTTCGACATCGCCGACAGCGTGGCCGAGGAGGCCGTCGCGCTGTTCCGGCCGGATCTCATCGTGGCGCCCTATCTGCGCCGGGCGATACCCGAGTCCATCTGGCGCCAGCACGTTTGCCTGGTGGTGCATCCGGGCATCGTCGGCGATCGCGGTCCCTCGGCGCTGGACTGGACGATCCAGGAGGGTGTGGATGAGTGGGGCGTCACGGTGCTGCAGGCCAACGGCGAGATGGATGCCGGCGACATCTGGGCCACCGAGACCTTTCCCATGTGCCTGGCGAAGAAGAGCAGCCTCTACCGCAACGAGGTGACGGCGGCGGCGACCCGCGCGGTGCTGGCGGCGGTCGGGCGCTACGCCGTGTATCGTTCCGGCGCATTCCGCCCGCGGCCGCTGGACTATGCGGATCCAAACGTGCGCGGCCGGCTGCGTCCGCTCATGAAGCAGGAAGACCGTAGCATCGACTGGCAGCGCGAGAGCACCGAGCAGGTGTTGCGCAAGCTCCACGCGGCGGACGGTTTCCCCGGCGTGCGCGACGAACTGTTCGGCGTGCCCTGTCATCTCTTCGACGCCCATGCGGAGTACCGCCTGCGGGGCGAGCCGGGCGCGCTGCTGGGGCGGCGTGAGGGTGCAGTGCTGCGCGCCACGGTGGATGGCGCGGTGTGGATCGGCCATGCGAAGCGCGCCGACCGCGATGATGCGCTGAAGCTGCCTGCCACCCTGGCCTTCGCCGAGGAGACGAAGGATCTGCCCGAGTACACCGTGCCCCTGTGGCGCGAAGAGGAGGGAGACTGGAGCCCGCTGCGCTACCATGAGGCCGGCGGCGTCGGCTACCTGCATTTCGATTTCTACAACGGCGCCATGGGCACGACGCAATGCCAGCGCCTGCTCGCCGCCTACGAGTTCGCGCGCAGCCGGTCCACGAAGGTCATCGTGCTCCTGGGCGGTGCGGACTTCTGGTCCAACGGGATCCACCTCAATCTCATCGAGGCGGCGGACAGCGCCGCCGATGAGTCCTGGCGCAACATCAACGCCATCGACGACGTGGCCCGCGCCGTCATCGAGACCGGCGGCCAGCTCACCGTCGCCGCGCTGCGCGGCAACGCCGGCGCCGGCGGCGCCTTCCTGGCGCTGGCGGCGGACGAAGTGTGGGCGCGCGAGGCGGCGATCCTCAACCCCCACTACAAGAACATGGGTAACCTCTACGGCTCCGAGTACTGGACCTACCTGCTGCCCAGGCGGGTGGGCATGGCGCGCGCCCGCGCCATCATGCAGAACCGCCTGCCCCTCGGCGCCGCGGAAGCGGCGCGGGAAGGCGTGGTGGATGCCTGCCTGTCCGGCGACGTGGCGGCCTTCACCGTGCAGGTGGTGGCCCGTGCCGAAGCGCTGGCCGCTGCGGTGGACCTGGCACAGCGGCTCGAGGAGAAGCGCGCGCGGCGCGTGCGCGACGAGGCCGTGAAGCCGCTGGCCGCCTATCGCGACGAAGAGCTGGAACACATGCGGCGCAACTTCTACGGCTTCGATCC
>CAMKYP010000501.1 GCA_946477505.1 uncultured Dechloromonas sp.
AGATATTGATCAGCAGCAGGTAGAGCGGAAACAGCCAGACCGCCCGCTTGACGTGTGATTCGTCCACATTCTCGACAACGATGATCTGGAACTGGCGCGGCAGAAAAACGATCGCCAGTCCGGACAGCACGATCAAGGCCGTCCACGTTCCGGCGCGTGACGAATCAAGCTGCAGCAACCGGCCCAGATCGGCAGTCGCCGCAGCTCGCTGAAAGAGGTCGCCAAGGCCACCATACATGCCGTAGGTAACGAAAATACCGACCGCCAGGAAGGCCAACAGCTTGACCACCGACTCGAAGGCCACGGCCGCCACCATCCCCTCGTGGCGCTCGGTGGCATCGAGGTGGCGGGTTCCGAACAGGATGGAAAACAGGGCCAGGATGGCAGCGATCAGGAAGGTCGAATCGAGCCCCAGCCAGACGCCATCACTTCCGGAAGGCTCCAGCAGGACATCGACACTGGCCGACATTGCCTTGAGTTGCAGCGCGATGTAGGGCACCACCCCGATCACCGCGATGATCGTCACCATCCCCGCCAACAATTGGCTCTTGCCGTAACGAGACGCAATGAAGTCGGCAATCGAGGTGATGCGCTGCGCCTTGCTGATGCGGATCATCTTGATGATCGGGCTGACGAAAAGCAGCATCAGCGTCGGCCCTAGGTAGATGGTCAGGAAAGACAGGCCGCCCGATGTCGCGCGACCGACGCTGCCGTAAAAGGTCCAGGAAGTGCAATAGACTGCCAGCGACAGGGCGTAGACATTGGCCGAGATAATCGATTTGCCGGCATCCGCCCGCGCATCGCCAAAGCGGGCGACTGCGAACAGCAGGCCGAGATAGACCACCGACAATAGCGCGATGAACCAGCCGGAAAGCGCCACTTACTTGCTCCGCCCTTCGGCAACCCAGGCTGCCATGGCGATCAGCCCGGCCCATACGCCGAAAAGATACAGATAGCCGGCTGGAATGCCCCCCAAGCTGCCACCGGGCAGGCTGAGCAAAGGATAGGTAAACAACGGAATGCCGAACAGCGCGAGGGCAGCCAGGCGCTGGCGAGTTGGGCTTGAGCGTTTCATACGCCACCCCGCAAAAATAAAAACGGCCGGCACGCCAAGCGTGCCAGCCGTTCGGGAATGCAGTCTGATGCGACCACACGGGAAGTCACCTTATGGGCGACCATTGTCTCCTCCTTGCCCCTTGTTCTGTCAGGATGATGTGGCAAGGCCATCATCCCTGTTGATCGTATCAAGCGGGCCGCCAAAGGCTAGCCCGCAGGCCACCGGGTTTCACCATCGGCAAAACCCGGCATGCTCGCCTTAGCCCTTCAGCTGCTCCAGAATGGCCGGGTTCTCGAGAGTCGAGGTATCTTGCGTGAGTTCCTCGCCCTTGGCCAGGCCACGGAGCAGACGGCGCATGATCTTGCCGGAACGGGTCTTGGGCAGGTTGTCACCGAAGCGGATGTCCTTCGGCTTGGCGATCGGCCCGATCTCCTTGCCCACCCAGTCTTGCAGTTCCTTGATGATGCGCTTGGCGTCGTCGCCGGTCGGGCGCTGGCCCTTGAGCACGACGAAGGCCACAATCGCTTCACCCGTCAGGTCATCCGGACGGCCGACAACGGCAGCCTCGGCAACCAGCGGATTGGCGACCAGAGCGGATTCGATTTCCATGGTGCCCATGCGGTGACCGGAAACGTTCAGCACGTCGTCGATACGGCCGGTAATGGTGAAGTAGCCGGTATCCTTGTCACGAATCGCGCCATCGCCGGCCAGGTAGTACTTGCCCTGGAAATCGGCCGGATAGTAGGACTTCACGAAACGCTCCGGATCGCCCCAGATGGTGCGGATCATGGACGGCCACGGCTTCTTGCAAACGAGGATACCGCCCTGGCCCCACGGCAGATCGGCACCGGTCTCATCGACCACGGCGAACTGGATGCCCGGGAACGGCAGGGTGCAGGAACCCGGAACCAGCGGGGTGGCGCCCGGCAGCGGGGTGATCATGTGACCACCGGTTTCGGTTTGCCAGAAGGTATCGACGATCGGGCAGCGGCCGCCGCCGACGTTGTCGTAGTACCACTGCCAAGCGGCCGGGTTGATCGGCTCGCCAACCGAACCGAGGATGCGCAGCGAAGACAGGTCGAAGCTCTTCGGATGCACAGCAGGGTTGGTGTCGGCCGCCTTGATCAGCGAGCGGATCGCGGTCGGAGCGGTGTAGAAGATGGTGGCCTTGTGATCCTGGATCATCTTCCAGAAGCGGCCGGCGTCCGGGTAGGTCGGCACGCCTTCGAAGACGATTTCGGTTGCACCGCAGGCCAGCGGGCCGTAGGTGATGTAGGTGTGACCGGTCACCCAGCCGATGTCGGCCGTACACCAGAAGGTATCCGTCGGCTTGATGTCGAAGGTCCACTTCATGGTCAGGATGGCATGCAGCAGGTAGCCGCCGGTGGAGTGCTGGACACCCTTCGGCTTGCCGGTGGAACCCGAGGTGTAGAGCAGGAACAGCGGGTGTTCGGCTTCGACCCATTCCGGTTCGCAGGTTTCCGGCTGGTTGGCCAGACCGTCGTGCAGCCACTCGTCGCGGCCAGCAACCATGTTGACGTCGCCACCGGTGCGCTTGAAGACGATGACGTTCTTGACGGATTCACAGCCGCCCATGGCGAAGGCTTCGTCGGCGATCGGCTTGAGCGGAATGGCCTTGCCGCCGCGGAACTGGCCGTCGGAGGTGATCAGCATGACAGCGCCGGCGTCGTTGATACGATCGCGCAGCGACTGGGCGGAGAAGCCGCCGAAAACGATGGAGTGCGGAGCGCCGATACGGGCGCATGCCTGCATGGCGACGATGCCTTCGATGGTCATCGGCAGATAGATGACGACGCGGTCGCCCTTCTTGACGCCCTTGGAACGCAGCAGGTTGGCCATCTTGCAGACCTTGGCCAGCAGTTCCTTGTAGGT
>CAMKYP010000502.1 GCA_946477505.1 uncultured Dechloromonas sp.
CTTCAGGAACAACGCGATTGGAGGCAGCATGACTGAAAATCCGCCGCAGTTCGACAAGATGACCGAGTAGCACCCAAACAGCGAGAAGCCGGTCACCATGGCCGTGAGTGCCAAGGTTCAAGATTTACGAAGCCCATGTTCAGCGACATGGGCTTCATGCTTTTACCCTCAGGTCCTATGCCGTTTCTGGATTCACTGGCTTTTTGCGCCTGACGTAATGAGGGTCAAATTCCCGCAATATGTTTGAGTTGTAGAATTTTTTCTTCGTACCATCTGGCTTGAGCGGGTCAAGTAGGCGCTCCCTACAGAAACGACTATCGCCCTCAAGCGCCTTACGGATTTGGTGGTAGCGAACGTTTTCCTTGAAGTTTTCATACCGCAGGCGGAGACGTTGGGTCAGGGTCTTGTACTCCCAAGGGTAAGTCTCTCGAATATCAGCCTCATCCAGTCGTATCGGCAATGCTGATGGATGATTAGAAACACTGAATACATTACTAGCCCCATCCTTGCTCCGCTTCAAAGCAACTTCAACAGTCAATGCCACAGAAAAATCACCATCATGGCCGGAATCGTTAGCCTTCATCGCTTCAAGATACTTTGCCAGATGACGCTCTTCTCCATTCATACAGAGGCCTGGGACAGTGTTCACGCCTGAGACAAACGCTAATGGCATTAAAAACATGCGTTGTCCGGATAGGTCATCTCCAAACCAGATTCGTGCGGCCTGCACGAAATTTGCTACGGTAGCCGAGCTAATTTCATGGAATGCTTTAGCAAATGCTAGGTCCTTGTTAGCGAAATGCACCGCATTGTCCCGAATCTCCGACAAGGCCTCCAAATTCTGACGGATTGGCAATTCGACGGCAGCACCATAGCTTGAATTCAGACGCTCGATGGCCTTGAATAGGCCGACGGTGACCACATTGCCAGCCTTGTTCCGACGCCGGTACGCCTTTTCCGAATATTCACCATCAGCCTTTTTGCGGCGCTCGTACTCCAAGATGGCAGCCATTTTGTTGCCAGCCAATTGCAGCAAACGTGCCTTGACTAGAAGCTCCCACGCATTGATGGCGAGAATGGCAAAGGTTTCTTCTCGATACTGGAACACAGGCTTGTTGTAGATTTCTATCGCTGCAATCAGCGCATCTACTGCCTTGCTCAGGAGATTTCTGGACCTAGGCTTCATCGATACTCCTAGCTCCGAATCCCAGTGCAACTGGGAAACCGCGAACACCCCCAAAACTGATTGCCGGCGTTGGCCCCCTTCTTGGCAGTCCGCCGCACCATCTCACTGCCACACTTCGGACAGGCCGGCATTGTCTGTTCCGGTGCGATGATGGGACTGGGAACCTGGCCAATCATGGAACGAAGTTTTCTGGCATCGAATAATTTGATGGCTCGGCCATCAGCAAAGCTCTTTGCCTCGTCCGTGAAGGCACCGGAGGCCACTACAAATGCGCCGACAGCGCGTTCGGCCGTCATCACGCCATAAAGCTCACGAACCGTGGCCACGCCAACCTTCTGCGATTTCCATTGCTTGCACTGCACCAGATATTTGTCGCTTCCCATGTGGAGCTCGACGTCGACACCGCCATCCGGACCATCGCCACCGCGTTCCACCACGCGATAGCCTTGCCGACGGAAGGTTTCGGCTACCAGCCCTTCAAATTCTCGCCAGCTCATCTTCTCCAGGGCATCGGCTGCCGGGTCAGTCGCGACCTGGGCATGCAGCTCTGACTGGCGACGGCGCCGCGAAAACGAGATAAATGCGCCGACCAGAAAAGCGAATGGGACAATGTATTGGAATACGCTGGCCAGCATGGTTCCTAGCCCGTGCGTGACCGAGTCGCCCACTGTTTTGCCCAATGCTTTCAGCTCCGCCGGGTTCATGGTGAGCGGTGCCCGGGTCGCAAAGTAGTGCAGGATGAAATAGGCGACAACGGCCAATCCAACACCTGCCTTCCACGGAAGTTGAGCGGCAATATCGACCAGGTCATCGAGAACAGATGATTTTTTGCGGGCCATGCGGTTTGTTGTTTTGAGATAAAGGATGCATTTTGCATCCTGTGGAATGCCAACGGCAAGCATCGATTTCGGGCTTTAGTGCCGAGTGCGTTTGCCCGAAACTCCCAGTGGTAGTGCATTGCAGCCTCCTTAATACTCGGAGAAAGCAGTGACATTCAGACGATGCAAGGCCTGCGGCAATTCATTTACGCCGTGGCCTCAAGCAAAAAACCAGCAATTCTGTTCAAACCCGGCCTGCCAAAACGAGCGGCGCCGGCGCAAGCAAGCCAAGCGACGCCAGGAGAGCCTGGCCATGCGGGAGAGCGATGCCCAGTACCTGAAGGACTGGGCGGCCAAAAATCCCGGCTACTGGCAAAAATACCGCGCTAAGCATGCCACCTACGCCGAACGCAATCGGACACAGCAACAAACGCGAAATCAGGCGCGAATTGCAAAAGATGCTCCGTCCTCGCTCAATCCCTTGCCCTCTGGGCTTTACCAACTGATTCCAGCGACGGCCGAAATGATTGCAAAGGATACGGTGTGGCTCGTCGAAATCACCGTGCTGCAAGGACCTTCAGACATTGAGGCGCTGTATTGCAAATGAGTCTGTGATGTTCGAGCGGAATATTCCTTGATAGGGTCCCCGTCACCAACAACCAGTGGCGGGACCTTTTGCATGAAACGGCAAATGCGCACTTGCCACGAGGAAGGGAGCAATGTCGTATGCCATCCCCAGAAGACCAGCCCCATGGCGCCAGTCAGTTTTCCCAGTTTCGGGCGGCGGAGTATGTCCGCATGTCGACCGAACATCAGCAATACTCCACTGAGAACCAGTCTGACCGCATCCGGGAATACGCCTCCCGTCACGGCATCCAGATAGTTCGCACCTACGCCGACGCGGGCAAGAGCGGTTTGCGCATCGATGGCCGGGAAGCACTGCAA
>CAMKYP010000503.1 GCA_946477505.1 uncultured Dechloromonas sp.
TGAAGATGCAGAAGCTGCTCGACGCCCTGGAAGGCCTCGACGACGTGCAGGAAATTTATACCACTGCCGTTATCGAAGAGTAAGACGTTCGCCGACGATGCCCTGTCATTCGGCAGGGTTCGCGGTTTTTGGTTGCAGTTCGCATCGCTGAGGATGGATCGTGAAACGTCGTCTGCTGGTCCCTGCCCTGTTGCTTGCTTCCCTGAGCCTGCCTGTTGCAGCGGCGCCATACGCCTGCCCCGATCTGGCGGTCGCGCGGCAGGTCAATGCCTGTCCCACCGAGGAAGAGCTGAAGCACACCTATAGCGGGTTCTGTAGCGACGACAAGAAGGCCTATGCCGGCGAAACGGACAACTGCATGCGTTACGACGATTACCGGGCGATGAAGAATAACGCCCTGTGGGAATCGGCGGATGGCGCTTTCGACGGCTATGTCTCCTGCGATCTGCCGCAGGCCGGGCTCAAGGCGCTGAAGGCGACCGGCATGAAGGTCGCGAAGCAGGGGTCGATCACCAAGGTGGTGTGCAGCTACGCAAGCGGGGTCAATTTCACCTATCGCACCAAAGGCTCCTGCCAGGTCGTCGACGACAAGGCTTGCGCGGCCAATCCGTCCGCCTGCCAGGCGGCTTGCGACTGAATCGCATGGCGGCTGCATGATCCAGCCGGCCATCATCGATATCGAGGCCTCCGGTTTCGGCAAGGGCGGTTATCCGATCGAGGTCGGGTTCTTTCTGCCGGATGGCCGGGCCTATTGCACCCTGATCACGCCGGAGCCGGCGTGGAGCCATTGGGACGACTCAGCCGAGCGGGTCCACGGCATCCGACGCGAACTGCTGTTCGAAAAAGGTAGCCGGCCCCTCGATGTCTGCAATGACCTCAACGAAAAACTGCGCGGCCAATACGTTTACTGCGATGCCTGGGCGTACGACTATGTTTGGCTCAGCAAACTGTTCGATGCGGCGGAGCAGGTGCCGCTCTTCCAGTTGAAGGATATCCGTGACCTGCTCGGCGAGTGTGAGCAGAAGCTGTGGCACGCCACGCGCGCTGCGGTGGAGCTGCGCTTGCAGCTGCGTCGCCATCGTGCCAGCAGCGACGCCCGCATGCTTTTCGAAACTCTGCTCGAGGCTCGCAAGCACTGCGCGCCGGATTGGACCTGATGCAACGACTCTATCCCCTGTTGTTTGTTTTTCTGTGGAGTACCGGGTTCATCGGCGCCAAGTACGGGCTGCCGTATGCCGAGCCGCTTTCCTTCCTGCTCACCCGCTACGGCCTAGTCATCGCCCTGATGCTGCTCATCGCCCTGGCGACACGCGCGCCGTGGCCGGAGCGGCGAAGCGACTGGTTGCACATCGGCGTTTCCGGCATTCTGGTTCATGCGATCTATCTCGGCGGCGTGTTCGTGGCGATCAAGCACGGCCTGTCAGCCGGCGTCACCGCGCTGGTTGTCGGCATGCAGCCGTTGCTGACGGGGCTGGGTTCTGGCTGGTTGCTTGGCGAGAAAGTGACAGCACGCCAATGGGGCGGGCTGGCACTGGGCTTTGTCGGTGTCGGCATGGTCGTCTCGGGCAAGCTGGGCGATGGGGCGCTGGGGCCGATGCTGATTCCGGCCGTCGTCGCGTTGCTCGGCATCACCGCCGGTACGCTGTACCAGAAGCGCTTCTGTCCGAAATTCGACCTGCGCAGCGGCTCGGTGATCCAGTTCGTGCCGACGGCCATTGTCACGGCCATCGCCGTCGCCCTGTTCGAGGATTACCGCATCGACTGGAACAGCCACTTCCTGTTCGCGCTCGGCTGGCTGGTGCTGGTTCTGTCGCTCGGGGCGATCAGCCTGCTCAACCTGCTGATCCGCAGCGGCAGTGCGGTCAATGTTGCCAGCCTGTTCTACCTGACACCGCCGACGACGGCGTTGATCGCATTCGTCGTCTTCGGTGAAACGCTCACCCTGACGGCCATCATCGGCATGCTGATGGCGGTTGGCGGGGTCTATCTGGTGGCGCGGGCAAAATGAGTGTGCCACGCATACTGGGCATCGATCCGGGGCTCCGGGTAACGGGCTTTGGTGTCATCGAGAAGCATGGCAACCAGCTGGTTTACGTGGCCAGCGGCTGCATCAAGTCGAATGACAAGCAGAGCTTGCCGGAGCGTATCGCCACGCTGTTTGCCGGGATCAGCGAGGTGATAGCCACCTACCGGCCCGATCAGGCAGCGGTGGAAAAGGTCTTCGTCAACGTCAATCCGCAATCGACGCTGTTGCTCGGCCAGGCGCGCGGGGCGGCGATCAGTGCGCTGGTCCATGGCGGATTGCCGGTTGCCGAATACACGGCGTTGCAGGTCAAGCAGGCGGTGGTCGGCCATGGCAAGGCGGCCAAGGAGCAGGTGCAGGACATGGTCGTGCGCCTCCTCTCGCTGGCCGGTTCGCCTGCCGCCGATGCCGCCGATGCGCTGGCCTGCGCCATCTGCCATGCGCATGGCGGGCAGGGTTTGGGGGCGCTGGCGACAGCCGGGTATCGCGTTCGCGGCGGCCGCCTGATAGGATGATGACTGTTTGAACATACAGTATCCAGAATCCCCATGATCGGAAGACTCACCGGCATCCTCGCCGAAAAGAACCCGCCGCAGATCGTGCTCGACGTAAACGGTGTCGGCTACGAGCTCGACGTGCCGATGAGCACTTTCTACAACCTGCCGGCGGCAGGCGAGAAGACGAAATTGCTGACACATTTCGCGGTGCGCGAGGACGGGCATTTCCTCTACGGTTTCCTGACCGAGGCCGAACGCTT
The DNA here is from genome assembly GCA_946477505.1 of uncultured Dechloromonas sp. Taxonomy (GTDB): domain Bacteria; phylum Pseudomonadota; class Gammaproteobacteria; order Burkholderiales; family Rhodocyclaceae; genus Azonexus. Next base: position 2,781 of record CAMKYP010000503.1, read on the forward strand.
TGCCTTCCGCCAGTTGCTCAAGGTGTCCGGTATCGGCGCGCGGACCGCGTTGTCGGTGCTGTCGGGCCTGTCGGTCAATGATCTCTCGGCCGCCGTGGCGCAGCAGGAACTGGGCCGCCTGATCAAGATTCCCGGCATCGGCAAGAAGACGGC
>CAMKYP010000504.1 GCA_946477505.1 uncultured Dechloromonas sp.
TTCTCGGCATCGCTCCGCGCCCACTTCACGTCCTTGTTCAGTCGCTCACGGGTGGTTTGTTCCACGCTGGTAAAACCGCCGTCGTTCGAGAATGTGGCACAACCAGTCAGAGTCGTGATGACCAGGATGGAGGCCAGCAGTTTGATCGGCGGTCTCTGGGCAGAATGCAGATGTTTGCTCATGGTTTTGTCTTCCCTTCCTGAGCTGGCTTGGCACCATGATGAGCATGCTCGATTCCGCCCTCCTGCTGAGTTGGCGTTATTTCCAGATGCCCCATATGACCGCGCAGGCGGCCCATTTCATCATTGGTTACCCGCCAGTCGAGAACTGCCTCGTCCTGGATGGGCCGATAATCGGCAAATGCCGATTGGTATGCCTTGGCCGGACTCGGTTTGGGTGGGGTTGGACTTTCCGCCCAGACCGGCCCGGCAGCGATGGCCAGGCTCAGCGCCAGTGTTTTCATGATGCCTCCATTGGGGTATGTGGAGTCTGATGCTCCTATGGTCGACATCTTGCTTTCGCGAAACCAACAATCTACTGACCCACGGATTACATTTACGTAATCTTCGAAGTTGAGCGTTAAAACCGATAGAGAATTCACCATCAATAAAAAACAATTGATGGAGAGACCGATGAAAATACTGGTTGTCGAAGACGAACTAAAGACCGGAACCTACTTGAAACAAGGCCTTCTTGAGGCGGGGTTCGTGGTTGACCTGGCGACCAATGGCCTGGACGGTCTCCATCTTGCGCTGACAGATGCCTACGATCTGGCGGTACTCGACGTGATGCTGCCCGGCATCGATGGTTGGCAGGTTCTGCAGGGAATCCGCCGGGCGGGCAAGGACATGCCGGTACTCTTCCTGACCGCTCGCGATCAGGTCGAGGATCGGGTCAAGGGACTGGAACTTGGCGCCGACGATTACTTGGTGAAACCGTTCGCTTTTTCCGAGTTGTTGGCTCGAGTCCGAACCCTGTTGCGACGCGGCGGCAAAGCGAAAGAGTCGGAATTCCTGCGCGCCGCCGACCTTGAACTCGACTTGCTGCGCCGCCGCGTTAACCGCGCCGGCAAACGGATTGATCTGACCGTCAAGGAGTTTTCCTTGCTCGAATTGCTGTTGCGGCGCCAGGGAGAGGTCTTGCCACGCTCGCTGATCGCCTCGCAGGTCTGGGACATGAACTTCGACAGCGATACAAATGTGATCGAGGTGGCAATCAAACGCCTCCGGGTCAAGATCGATGAGGGTTTTGAACCGAAACTGATTCGCACCGTGCGCGGCATGGGCTATGTCTTGGAGATTACCGATTGATATCCACTCGCGCTCCTTCGCTCACACTTAGACTGACCCTGCTGTTCGCACTGGCCTCGGCCTTCGTACTGTTCTTGCTTGGCCTGCTGATTGGCAACGCCGTCGAGCGCCACTTCGAAGAACAAGATTTGGAAGTGCTGAGCGGCAAAATGCAGTTGGTAAAGCATATCCTGGAGCGGTATCCGCCCCCCCCGCCGAAAGAGACGCTAACCCAGCAGTTCGACGATGCACTGACAGGACACCACGGGCTGATCGTGACGGTCTACGGTGCCAATGGCGAAATACTGTATGCCAATGAATCCCTGGTGTTTCCACTGGATTTGCTGAGCAAGAGCATGTTGCCAGGGCAAGCGCGGCCAGTCAAGTGGTCAAGCACCGATGGCCATCCACGGCGGGGAATTTCGTCGGTCGTCAAGTTTGGTGCCGATAGCGGCGGTCGCTATACCGTGGCAATTTCCACCGAGATCGACCATCACGAAAATTTCATGACTTCGTTTCGGCAAACCTTGTGGGGGTTCATGGGCTTGGCGACCCTGGCGATGGGCGTGCTCGGCTGGTTCGCCGTGCGGCGCGGACTCTTACCCTTGCAAGCCATCAAGCATCAGGCCGCAGAGATCACTGCCAATCGTCTGGATACCCGCCTACCAGTCGAGTCGATCCCCGTTGAGTTGGCAGACCTAGCCGACACCTTGAATGGCATGCTCTCGCGCCTGGAAGAATCCTTTCAGCGGCTATCGGACTTTTCGTCGGATCTGGCTCATGAGTTGAGAACACCGGTCAGTAACCTACTCACACAAACCCAGGTCACGCTGTCGAAAGCACGCTCGGCAGACGACTATCGGGACATCCTGGCCTCGAATGCTGAAGAATTCGAACGCCTGTCGCGCACTATTTCCGACATGCTTTTCCTGGCCAAGGCCGACAACAAGCAGATCATGCCTAATCAGGAGCCGATCGATCTTGCCGAGGAAATTGGCGACTTGCTGGAGTATTACGACGTGCTAGCCGAGGAGAAGTCAATTGCCTTGTCGCTCTCCGGTAGTGGCCAAGTAATCGGCGACCGACTGATGCTACGCCGTGCGGTCAGCAATCTGCTTTCCAACGCGTTGCGCCATACGCCAAATGGCGGGGCAGTCACGGTAAAAATCAACGAAACGGATGGTGGCATGACGCATATTGCTGTCGAGAACACTGGAAGCGAGATTCCGGCAGAACATCTGCCTCGCCTGTTCGACCGGTTTTATCGGGTTGATAGTTCACGTCTACGAACCACGGAAAGTTCAGGGCTCGGGCTGGCCATAACTCGATCCATTGTTCTTGCGCATGGTGGTGGAGTTGATGTTTGTTCAGGCAATGGATTGACCTGCTTTACGCTGTTGCTTCCCAAGTCGGCAATTACCGCTTAGGGTCGGGAGCACCTGTTCGAAAAATAAAGAAGCTATCGTTCGATGAGATATATGGCTGAATGACCGCTGACGGGCATACTACTGCCCGACATCGTCCACCGGGCCAATGGCCGTTTTGGCCGAGGTGCCGCCGGTTGCCAATGGCATGAGGCAGAAGTTCGGCCATTGCAGCCATTAGTTTACCTCCCAAGCTACGTCAGT